>SWDS01000002.1:232918-382210 GCA_005116745.1 Nitrospira sp.
GTCCAAATATCACTTCCCGATGTATCTGAAGGAAATTGAGTATCGCTTCAACCACCGCAAAGAAAATCTCTTCAAGCTCTTCTTGCGGTGTTTCTTTGGTTACGTTTCGCCCTAATTACCTATCCTTATTAGGCTCCACACAAAATTTAACGCCCGTGAACGTAGTCGCCTCGTAAAACACTGCCTTCTGAAATGTCACCCTGCCACGAAATCTAGTTCCCTCAAAATCTGCCCCTTTCTGAAATGTTACCTCTGAGAAGTTTGCAGCCCAATCACCTGACTGATCCCCAAAGCAAGTGTCCTCAAAATAGGTCTTCTCGTTGAATGTAGAATCATGAAAGTTGATACCGGAGAAGTGGGCGCGCGAACAATCGACGTATTTTTTAAATTGGCAACCGTTAAACTCAACAGAAGATGTGAAGGAAATGGAGTTCAAATGCACGGACCTTTTGAACAGACACCGCTCGAATCGCATCTTTACGGCTTGCAGGCCTGAAGACCCACCGGAAAATTCTAATTCGCCGAACTCGCACTTCTCCGCATCAAAAGTCAGTTGCAGTTGTCGGTTATCCCATAGCAGGCGAACCTCTCCCCCCCCTTGAATAGTGACCGCTTCAAGATTCAGATTGAGTTTTGATTTATTGCATGCTCCATTGCCAAATGTACAATTCACGAAACATAGTCGTGCGATTTTCGCCTCTTGGGCAAAGAACCCGTTCTTGAACTGGCAGTCCTCGAACTCTACAGCACGCTTCATACAAGCATTTTTCAAAAATGCCAGCTCGTCAATGGCGCATTTTGTGAACCTTAGGAACCGCCCGGCTTTCGGCAACGTCAGTTTCTTATTGAACGTGCAGTTAGAAATATATCGATCTCGGCTGCCTTCCATTATGGTGCAATCATTTGATACTATTGCGGAAGTAATCTCGCCATTGGCATCCTGGTTCAACTGACAGTTGAAGGTCTCTGCATCCATTTCTTTCATATAGAAGACTCCGTCAAGACAACACGACGACCCGTGCGGCAATCACGGCGGTAGCCTACGTTTCACTCCTCAACCTGTCAATATAGCCGGAAGGGATTCGCGCATATTAAGCCTGAACATGACGTAGTCCAGCCTCACGTAGTTGACAACTCAAGTTACAGCTTAGCGGCTGGACTCAGCTCAGAAAGAACCGAAGGAGCAACACACCGTAACACCGCTACAGCGTTTGCCTGATCGAAGCATCATGGGATGCGGAGAGCGGGGCTGAGGCCTTGGGATTCTGAATCAGCCTACGCACTCGTGGTTGAATACGCTGCTGTTTGGGTCGTTCAATCAACTCCACATTCGCCAGCTTGACCGCCGCTCTTGAGGGAAGCGGGTCGACATCCCAGAGCGAGATCAACACGGCGCTGAGGGTGGGGACCTTGGTGAGCAGGACCGTCACCACCCCGGCGAGTGCCTTCAGATCCAACCAGATCGCTTCCGAACGAGCATTCTTTTCCCCCTGAAGGTCAGCGCGTGGAATTGAAATACTGAGCACGACCGGATCGCAATAGTCGGCCAATTGCTTGGCCTTTTGCCGGATACGCGCAAGAATTCGATGAATTAGGATAACGCCCCGATCCTCTTCCTCCCCAACAACCTCATCAAGATCGAGTCCGCGTAGAGGTAATCGTTGACGCGCCGCCGATCCCACCATTGCGGTGACTTCCACGAAAAAACGTTCGCGACCGAGATCACATTCAAAATCGGCTGTTCGCGCCTGCGACTCTGGCAAAAACGTGACCCGGACTCCGACACGAAATAATTGGGTGGCCAATTCCAACTCAGCAAGCGCGGATTCCCTCACCCCGTAATCATAGTGCGTGAGCCGCCACACGAGGCGGCCCACACGGAGTTTGCTTGATTGATCGGCGCAGTGACGATGAAGCATATTCCACCGATCGTGAAGTTCGCCAGAAAGCCCCTCCTCTTCCCGTTTCCAGGCTGGTATCGGTTCCGGCTGCCGGCCTCGCAGAGGTGCAACCAATCTGAATGTTTTTCGTGGGCGAAACCGTGCCACCGTTTACGCGACCTCCGAATCCCCCTCATCTTGACTGGACAGGCCCGACAGCTCAGGTTGCCGCTTAGCCAATTCATCGGCCACTTCATCCAACCATCTGCCCGCACATCCCAATACCTCACGCACCAACGGCTCTGGCTGCCCCGTTTGCTTGATCGTCCATTGAGAAACATATTCGAGCAGCGTCTCGCGGTCAAATGATCGAGTTGAATGGGTCGCGAGCGCAGAGAGTTCCCTCAGACCCACGCGCAGAATGTCCCCCACGGTCTCCCGTCCATAGGACGTACTCGCCGTGACATACTGGACTACGCGATGAAGTTCATGGTCGTTCATGGTGCTGTCCGTTCGAAGAATTCTTACACCATAGCCGTGACCTGTCAACGCCGCGATCTTGTTCAGTCCGGCAATTTTCTCCAATCTCGCCGTGGCCTGGTGATACACTACCGCCTGTTCCTGGCACACAACTTACTTGAGAGGAGACTCGGCATGGCCGCCAGACGTCCGGTTCGACAGAAGACTTCCACATCCCTTATATCCAACCAGTGGGATCTCACCCACCTCGTGAAGAACCCGCTGAAAGATTTGAAGCAACATCTGGCGGCCTTGGATGCACAGGTTGTGCAGATTGAGTCAGCTCGTCCTCGACTCCAGGCAACCATGGCGAGCACTGATTTCCACTCGCTCCTAAAAATCACCGAATCGATCGCAGAAGGGTCTGCCCGGCTTGGCGCATTCGCCTACCTCTGGTTTTCGGAAAACACCACAAACACCCAAGCGCGATCGTTTAAGGCGCAGGTAGAGGAGCGGCTCACCGGCATTACCAATCGCCTGCTGTTTCTCGATCTCTGGTGGCAGGGAGTCGATCAGAAGAATGCGGCACGGCTGATGACCGACGCCGGCGACCTTCGGTACTACCTGGAAACCATCAGACGCTATACGCCTCACACACTGTCTGAATCAGAAGAGAAGATCATCAATATCAAGAATGTCACTGGACGGAGCGCGGTCAATACCCTCTATGACGTGGTGACCAACGGACTGACATTCACGATGAAGATCGGCGGGAAAACCCGCACCATGAACCGCGAAGAACTCATGAGCCACGTGCGGAGCCCTAAGGCATCCATCCGCCAGGCCACCTACAGAGAACTCTATCGGGTCTTCTCGGGCCAACGAGACCTGCTCGGAGAGATGTATCGGACACTCGTGAATGACTGGAAAGCGGAGAACGTCGGACTCCGTAGGTTTGCCTCTCCCATTGCCACCCGCAACCTCGGCAATGATGTGCCGGACCAAGCGGTCGATGTGCTGTTGGCGACCTGCGCCAAGAATGTCGAGATCTTCCAGACCTACTTCAAACTGAAAGCAAAGATCTGCAAGATCTCCCCGATGAATCGGTACCATATTTATGCCCCCCATCGGGCAGAGACCAAGAAGTATGCGTATGCCGATGCCGTCCGCATGGTGCTGGGCGCCTATCGCGGCTTTTCTCCCCAGCTTGCAGACCTCGCCGAACAGGTCTTGAGGGAACGACGCATCGATGGGCCAACACGTCCTGGCAAACTAGGCGGCGCCTATTGCTACAGCGTGGCGCCAGGCCAGACACCGTACGTGATGTTGAATTTCACCGGGGAAGCCCGAGACATCGCCACCATGGCCCATGAGCTCGGCCATGCCGTCCACGGAATGATGGCCAAAGACCATTCGATCTTTACCTTCCATTCGACCCTCCCCTTGGCGGAGACAGCGTCTGTCTTCGGTGAACGCATTCTCTCCGACACCCTCATGTCGAACGAGCGCAACAAAGCCGTTCGACAGGGCTTGCTCCTGAGTCAACTGGATGACATCTATGCCACCGTGGTGCGGCAGGCCTATTTCATTCGCTTCGAACAAACAGCGCATCGAATGGTGGGAGAAGGGGCGACAGGAGACCAACTGGCCAAAACCTATTTGGCTGAACTTCGACAGCAATTTGGCAAAGCGGTGAAAGTGCCGGAAGAGTTTCAATGGGAATGGCTCATGATTCCCCATCTCTTCGCCAGTCCGTTCTATTGCTACGCTTACAGCTTTGGCAATCTGCTCGTACTCGCCCTCTACAGAATGTACAAGGAGCAAGGGGAATCATTTGTCCCACAATACCTGAACTTGCTTGCCACCGGCGGATCGCAATCCCCTCGAGATATTCTGAGCAAGATGGATGTGGATATGACGTCCGGAGCATTCTGGCAATCAGGATTCGACACCATCCAGGACATGGTCCAGCAGCTGGAAGACACGATGTAAGCCGCTGGATTGACGGTTGCTGCAGAAGCACTCACTAATCCTGGGTCGGCGAACGACAGAGTGACCAAGAGGTCACCGTTTACAGATTGCTCAGTTGGTTGATCGCCTTGATTTCCTCCTCCTCCAAGACTCGCCATTCACCCAGGTTGAGGTCGCCCAGGCGAACTGGTCCGATGGCGATGCGCACCAGCCGCAATGTGGGATGGCCTACCGCAGCCGTCATACGACGAACCTGACGGTTCATCCCTTCACTGATCGTGATTTCCATCCACGCCGTTGGAACATTTTTTCGAAACCTGATGGGCACGGACCGTTCTGGCAATGGTGGCTCCGTATCGAGCAACCTCACCTGCGCCGGTCTTGTTCGCTTTCCACCAAGCAGCACACCTGCGCAGAGCCGTTCGATCGCTGGTTCATCTGGAATCCGTTCAACCTGTACCAAATAGACTTTCGGCAATTTGTGCTGTGGATCGGTAATCCGGTGCACCAACGCTCCATTCGAAGTCAAAATCATCAGCCCTTCGCTGTCCTGATCGAGACGCCCCGCCGCATAAACGTGAGGGACCATGATGTAGTCCGCCAGCGTCGGTCTGCCTTCCAAATCGGTAAAGCATGGAAGCACCCCGTAGGGTTTATAAAATGCGATGGAATGAGTGGACATAGCCGTTTCGAACCCTGCCTGTATGGTATCAATCATGCCGTATCGTGCTTTGGGGAAATAGTCGGAAGTTGTGGCATGAAACTTACTGAAGACTAACAGAAAAGGATATTGGCAAGGTGTGAAAGCTTCGGCATGATATGGGAGATGAAGTACGAGTGCACACCTATCGACCGGCAACTCTCGGCCAGTAGCGGAAGTTCAGTACCGAGATCACACCGCCATAAAGCGGTCCTCTGCCCTGTCGCAGTAACGTTCGCCATCACTGGGCCAATTGAACGGACGCTGTCCTATCCCGCCACACGCCTTCCTCCTATTGAGCAGACCTGGAACCGTGCCTCTCAGATGTCAGCCTCAGCGCTGAATCGCATCGGCGTCGTGATCGAGAATGGGTTGATCGAACAAGGCCTATCGTAACCCGTACACTCAGGTCTGCTCGAATCTCCGCCCATGCCTGCCCCATCAACGCCCCACACAATTCTGGATGTCACTGAAGACAGTGAGATCGGCAGCGGCAGCGGATTGGGGAGCAGCCGGGATAACGGAATATTCAATCAGATGAGGGCACATGACGCCGTGTACGTCTGCTGTGGCTCGGATACCGATGGTCGAAGACGGCCAAGTGCGGAAGTTCGGCGCCGAGATCGCACCACCATAAAGCAGTCCTTAGCCCGCATTGAATGAAGCCAAAGCCCTAAGTTTCGATTTGCAGGGGGATTCTCCATATACTACGACTGTGCAGATTAGTGCGAGATGCAGGATCAGGATCAACAAAGTACAGAAATGGATTATTTCCTGTGAATTGGAAGACGTAACCACTTGAGGTGGGATCGACTATGCTGGGGTAGTAGGTCGTATTTGGTACCACATGTTCGCTATTCGGCCCATCCTCAACTAGCGAAATTCCGTGCTGCTCCCAGTTTGGACTAGCCAGAGAATCGCTCAAGGTATAGCACACAGTACGGGCACCACGATTGGCATAGCCGAGCGCAATCCACTGTTGAGCAGTTTGGTGATAGACTAATCGATAACCAAGTAATTGTCCCTTCGTAGGAAATTGTTGGTAAGGACAGTATTCCTCTCGGTGCCAGAGCTTAACCGTTTGACCCCCAACCCCATCGATGCGCCACCCTTGCCAGGTATTGACATCAATTGCTTTCCAGCCGAGCGCCGTAAAGACTTCCCAGGCCCGTGGATGGCCAGGATGCTGGGTTCGGATCATGGCAAAGCCGCCTTGATTCAAGCACTGGATTCCGTCATTTTGGTAGGTCTGACCAAGCCAGTTCGACGCTGTACACAATGCGTAGCAGTAAGCCCCTTCGCTGACGATATTAGACGGATGATAAAACCCATAATTAATCTTGGGCGGCCACGGGCGCATGTGAGAAGGCTCAGGAATCAGCACGGTCCGCCAGGAGTTCGAACGACCGCCGTTGTCATCATACGGATGGTAGGGCTGCGGCAGAAACGTTTGACCGCCATCAAATGAAAACATCTGATGAATGGTATTAATCCAGTGTTCCGTCGTCGCGTTTGGGCAGGAATCAGGATAAAACTCGTGATGACAGAGCGCCGAAAACGTATAGCCATCCGCTGTCCAGGGACTGAATACCCAAAAATTGTGATCATAGTCGGCCTCAACACAGCTTCCCGCCACCAGATTCCTCCCATAGCCACGATGGTAATATCGTTCAGGACGATTCGGATGGGGATAGGTACGTCCGGAATGAAAAACGATATCGCCCTGATCAAGTACTCTAAGCGGTCGCAGGTTGCTATCTAATGGGACTCTGTAATTGACAATATTTGCTGCAATGACAAAACATTCACCGTTTACATTTCTCCACGGGTTAAATGGGTTATCAAACGTACAGACACTCTTCTGTGGATCTGGGAAGTTCTCAGCCGAAGGGTCATGATATACCTCCCAATCCCAAACCAGCTCTTTCTGGCCAGCAAATCGTATTCTCTCAATGGGCATTTTGCTCTCATTTCGTTTAGCGGGAACGCGGGCTAACGCGGTGATCAGCCGCGAGTGTAACGAGACGGCTGCATCAAGTGGTTAGCCGTCTTGAAGGCAGGTTCCGTTACTGATGTTTTTCAATTGTCCATATTCCAATTACGTCCCCTCTGTTCATCCCATTGCCAATCCGGCTGTTTACGGGCGCTCAGCCGCGTCTGTGTACAGAGCACCTGTATCGGTGAATCCGCAATTTGTGCCATAAAACTTCACAACCTTACGAGCGGTATTGGGTGTGTAGCCATTATAGGATGAGAATGTGCACCCAGGAATGTTGAGCTGAGCAAACCCTCCCAACTGGTCAATTCTTATGTGATTCTGAACATACGGGTCGGCCACATTCGAGTTGAAGGTACAACCCTGGCAGTTAACGGTTACTTGTTTCGTGGCCACTACCACTCTGATGCTCGCGAGGCCTGCATTACTTTCGAAGTACGTTCCAACAAAGGTCGCAGCAACGCCGCCCTCATAGCCAGGATCGTTCAAGAATACCGCGCACTTATTCACGTCGCCACCGCTGTAATGAGCATTGCCCTCAATAGAACCGCCGATCCAAGTAAGTGCCGAGCCATTGTTCATTTGAATTCCGTGTTGATATTGCAGAGATGCTTGGCATCCGACGAATGTCAGCGCATTTGGCATTGAATACATATTATGTCTGCCACGAAACCCAATAGCGCCCCAGCGCGCTTGGCATCGCATCCATGTACACGACAGCACATCCTGCAAGTCCCAATGCACATTGAGGTGTAGGGTTGTAATATCTTCAAAGAGAGCGTATGCCGTCAGCAGTAACTGGATGCCTATGCCGCTTCCCGTTGTTTGCCCATGAACCGTGAAGCCAGACCACTTCCCCCAGATATGTATCCCAGCTCCAATGCTCCCTCCGCGCAATCTGATGAGTGGAACATCGGCAGCGATCGCATGGATCAAGATTGTATTTCCTGAACCATCCCCTTTGACGTTGATGGTTGTACCATCGGTGTCTAAAGTGGATGCAGAAAGATCAATATCGATAGTGCGAGATATCAAGTACTTTCCGACTGGAAGATAGAGCACACCTCCTGTGCTCGCGAGATACTCGACAGCAGCAAGGACAGCTTGTGTATCATCTGTCACGCCGTCTCCCACTGCACCAAATCTTCGAACATTTGCCTCCCTGTTTGAAGCAAGATCCCACCAAGCACCATCCGCGCTCCGAAAATGCCATGGCTTCACGGGAGAGGGTGCTGCCAATAATCGACGATACAGAGCGCCGCCGCCGTCGCCACCCGAGTAGTAGCCGAGTATCTGCAAAGTCTTGATCGCCGCCGGTACTTGTGCAGCAATGGCTTCGGAACGAGAGTCGTACATGGTGTTCTCCAAGTGAAGTCTATGAGTCGGCTAATATTTGCGCGTCATCGTAATTGCATGCGTTCAAGAGCTCACCAAAGCCTGTCCGTATAAACCGCCACTAGCGTTCGTGAAGAATATAGCAGGCTCGTTGTCGTTTCAATAAGTTGCGACGGTGGGATCGTTTATCACGGGTTCTTATGCGGATCGGTGTAAGATCCCTCTCTTGAGCAGGTTCACATCCGTAGCCCATTG
Organism: Nitrospira sp.; assembly: GCA_005116745.1. NCBI lineage: Bacteria > Pseudomonadati > Nitrospirota > Nitrospiria > Nitrospirales > Nitrospiraceae > Nitrospira > Nitrospira sp. The sequence continues at coordinate 241,515 of SWDS01000002.1, forward strand.
CCACGACTGCCAGTCTCCCTGGGACGTACTTGGGTAGTAGAGGAGAACCGCCTACCATAGAACGCAGACGTTGAACGGCCGCTTTTCAATTCCATGAACGACCGGTTTGGGTCGGATGGCGACGGTCGGAGATCGGCCACGAGCGGCAGTTCGGCGACGAGTTCGCACCGCCCTAAAGCGGACCTCGGCCCTGTAGCAATAACGTTTGAGCTCAGCGCGTGCGGAGGCCGTAGCACGTCAGCTGGAGCGAAGGGTTAGCCGTCACTGGCGAAAGAGCCCGGCGGCCTGAAGCTGTGGAAGGCGCCGCTTGATGGGACGGTGGATCGCCACAAAGCAAAGACCGAAGCAGAGAAGAACCCACAGCAGAGCGGGAAACTCGAGTGCAGCAGGATAACGTTCCCTTGCGATGATGATCCAACCAAGGAGTGGTGCTACGGCTGTAGTGGCAAACTTGAGCCACAAGATGGTGGAAAGTGCCACCCTCAAGAGGCGTGACAGCTTAGCGACGGCGAGCAAGGCATGCACATAGACCGTGGCGAGGACAAAAAGCGCGGCGGCGGCTACAGCGAACCAGAGCAAAGTCGCGAGCAGCAGTTCAAGCGTAGGGTGCATGTGCCGGCTAATAATGTTTAGACAGACTGTATAGTCCCGCTACGGCAGATTGTCCACTTCTGCCTAAACCGGCGAGCACGCACCGCTCGCCAGCCCTAACCCATTGCAGCAGGACAAGTTCCGCTCCACTACCGCGATGAGATCATCGTCTTATGCGGATCGGCGTAAGCCCCCCTCTGATAGCGATCAGTAATGTGCGTCTGCTTTCGGTCGAGACCTGCCGGTCACTGGGCATATGTAAGGCGCCCCACCTAACAGAACGGCAGTTTCTTGCCGCCGTCATAGGGGCGCGCGAGGTTGGCGGTGATGAGGCATTGGGAGAGGTCTTGGCCGTCGGCGAGGAGGCGCCCATTGAGGCTGAAGTATTTATCCCGTGCAGGCGAATGGAGATCGACACGCACTGCGGTTACTAGCCACGCCACGAGAAAATCCCGAGCTTGAATCGGGAGTGCCCGCTCAGCGGCGCAGTCGCCTTTCAGTTCCGGCGTATCAATCCCGGCGAGCCGCACAGGAATATGATCCCCTAGCACTGGCGGCAGGAACGGATCATTGAGCGTCACGGTACACGTGTCTTCATCATAACAATGGTGGACGGTGATCGGAAAATAGTCTGAAGTTGTGGCCCCTTGCACGGTCTCTTTCGCGCCTTTTCGTAGCTTGACAGCATGCCCGTCATGTGGCATACTGAGAATGCTTCTCATAATCGTCGCTTGAGGATAGCATGTACGTGTGCTTGTGCAATGGCATTACCGAATCAGATGTCCGGGAGGCTGGACGATCAGGCTGTGTGATGCCCTGTCAGCTCAAGTCGAAGTTCGGCCTCAAGCAGAACGGCTGTTGCGGCCGCTGCGCGAAAAACATCCATGAGTTTGTCGAGATTGCAATCCAGGGAGCATCGACCAGCACAGTGGACCGGTAGAGATGCTCCTCACCACACGGCAGTTAGCAGAAAGATCTCCTCAACATCATTCAACGTGAAGACCCGCCTCTGATTAGCTTCGTGACTTCAGCTACGCGCCGACCTAACGCTCTGGCATCAGCGAGCTCTTGGTCATCGATCCCAGGACTCTCACCTTCTGTGGTCGCCGACGCTCCAAATGCGCCACCGCCACTCACCACAATCATTTGATTTCCCAGCATCGCGGCAAGAATGGTCAACAGCGTGACCTCTTTCCCGCTCGAGATTTGCCCTCCTGTGGCGAAGGCCGCCCCAACCTTGTTTTTCATCTTGAATTCTGGAAAGACGCCGAACTTGAACTGCCAGTTATCGAAGAAGGTCTTCACTTCTCCTGACATGTTCGACCAATAGACAGGAGAACCGACCACCACCGCATCTGAAGAAAGCAGATCTTCCGCAGTCACGTGTCCAACACGCTTCAACAGAACCTGCGTCCCAGAGACCGATTGTGCTCCGGTCACCACCGCTTCCGCCATACGTTCGGTATTTCCTGAAAGCGAATGGTAGGTGACAAGGATCTTCACCGATGGAGAGGCCTCGTTCGCCCACGACCAAGATGTGCAGCCGGCGCAAACAAAGATAACCGTTAGGGCAAGGGCCAAGCCATGCCCAAGTTGAATCAACGGAGAGATGAAGGTTCGATGTGATGACACAGCGTTACGGTCAGGATGGAAGCATGAGGCCGGTTAGTGCCGAATGGTCTCTTCCTCCATATGCTCTTCAACCGACACTTCCGTCAACGTTCCACGGTAGGTACAACGATGGCAACGAATCCGCCATTCTTCGATCCACTTTTCCTGCACGTAAGACTGACGGCAGGTAGGACAGACAAACACACCTTTTTTATAGAGCACTCGACGCTTTTCTTGCATGGTTCCCTCTCAGTCAACCCGAGGCGAGGATGGCACAAGCGGCGAGAAGATTGCAAGATTACGGGAGCAAATGCCTTCCTGCCAAGACATCAAGCAAATAGCCTTCTTGACTGCGAGAGAATCGATCATTACGATACGCGGATGCGCTGGAGATTCTCGACATGGCTTGCTTTCTCTGCCATGATCACAGGCGGATTACTCGCCGGTGATATGCGGGCGGCCAGAGCCGCCGGAGCTGAACTCGTATCGATTCACACTCCTTCCGGGACCACCATCAAGGCCGAAATCGCCGACACACCCCTCAAACGCTCCGTCGGACTCATGTACCGGGATCATCTCAAGAAAGACCATGGGATGCTCTTCTTCTTCAGCGAGCCTCAAGCTTGGTCCTTCTGGATGAAGAACACAAAACTTTCGCTGGATCTCATTTGGCTCGATGCGAAAAAGCGAGTGACTCATATTGAGCGCAGTGTTCCGATCTGCACGAAGACCGACGAGTCCTGCCCTCAATACCGCCCAAACGGGGACGATGCGATGTACGTGCTTGAAATTACGGGTGGAACCGTTGACGGGTACAAGATTGAGAAAGGAACGAAACTGCTGTTCGGCCAGCCCTAACCTCCATTATTCATGACTCTTCTGCTGTAATCGCCGATCCGCTGTTCCGACAAGCCTGCGGCCAGCACAGATCTTTTACGATTGTTCCTGCCAAGACCGAACACGCCGCGCCATAATCACCCCTTCGATCCGCTCAATGGTTTTCAGCACTCGATTGAGATGGGCCTTATCGGCGATTTCGATGACAAAGTCCAGCTCCGCCTTACGGTCTTCCCGCGTCATGATTTCCGCGCGGCTGATGTTTGCTTTGCATTCGGCAATCGCTGAGGAGACATTCGCCAACACTCCTGTTCGATCTTCCGCAATCACGGCAACTTTCACTGCGTGGTGGCTCTGCGAGGCGGTATCCCATTCCACCTCCACCAACCGTGCTCGGTCATACTCCAAGGCCTCCAGATTGGGGCAATCGACCGAATGGATCGTGAGGCCTCGTCCACGAGTGATATACCCCACAATTCTATCGCCGGGCACCGGATTGCAACAGCGAGACAGTTGCATCAAGAGATCCCGCCCGCCCTTCACTTGCACGCCCTGCTCTGCGCCTTGACCACTGGACATTTTGTGCGGTGTCGGCGGTTCAGGCTGAACAGGTGCGGTCCCGGATGCTGGAGCGGTCAACCGCCCGACGATGTGGGCCGTGGCAATGTGTCCGAATCCTATCGCGATCGCGAGTTCATCGGTCGTTTCATATCCCTCCTGCTTGGCAATCTCGAGGAGCGCGGAGGACTTCAAGGTCTGCGCCGGCGCAAGCCCATGCCGGCGTAATTCTCCGTCCAGCAAACGCCGACCGATCTCTAAGCTTCGCGCCTGCTCTTCAGCCTTAATCCAATGCTTAATCTTCGTTTTGGCCCGCGAGGTGCGCACGAATTTGAGCCAGTCCTTGTGGGGAGTCTGGTTCGGTGACGTGAGAATTTCAATGGCGTCGCCGCTCTCGATCTCATGCTTAAGCGGCACGATTTTCCCGTTCACCTTCGCCCCAACACAGTGGTCGCCGACTTCCGTGTGGATCTCATAGGCGAAATCGATCGGAGTCGATCCTTTCGGCAATTCCTTCACCACCCCCTTCGGGGTGAATACATAGACGACATCATGGAACAGCTCAAGTTTGACCGAATCCATAAACTGGCGGCTATCCGGCAAGTCTTTTTGCCATTCGATGAACTGCCGCAACCAGCCAAATGTTTTACTATCCTTATCAGGGATCTGCCCCTGCTCCTTATATTTCCAGTGGGCCGCAATCCCATAGTCTGCTACACGGTGCATCTCCTCCGTGCGAATCTGAAATTCTACGTGTTCCCCTTTCGGGCCAACAATCGTCGTATGGAGCGACTGATAGAGATTGGATTTGGGGATCGCAATGTAATCCTTGAATCGGCCGGGCACCGGGCGCCACAGCGAATGAATCACGCCAAGCATGGCATAGCAATTCATCTTCGTATCGGTAATGACTCGCAAGGCGGTGAGATCATAGACTTCCTCAAACGAAATCGATTGCTTCTTCATTTTTTGATAGACGCCATAGAGGTGTTTCGGGCGCCCATACACCGCGCCGACCAACCCATTCTCCTTCAACGCCTTCTCGACAAGCTCTTGCACTTCTTGAATGTACTGCTGCCGGTCTTCGTCCCGTTTCGCCACGCGAACCCGTAACATGTCATACGCATCCGGGTTAAGATGCTTGAGGCAAAGATCTTCCAGTTCGTTCTTGACCCAGCCGATTCCAATGCGGTTCGCCAAGGGCGCGTAGATTTCTAGCGTCTCTTGCGCAATTTCCTGGCGTTTCCCCTCATTGAGATGTTCGAGCGTGCGCATATTGTGAAGCCGGTCGGCTAGTTTGATGATCACGACGCGGATATCATCCGCCATCGAAAGCACCATTTTTCGAAAGTTCTCCGCTTGCCTCTCCTCGGAGCTTCGAAACGTAATCTTTCCGATCTTCGTGACGCCATCGACGAGATGAACGACGTCCTTCCCGAATTCCCTCTCAAGCTCATCAGCCGTCGCGACCGTATCCTCCAACGTATCGTGGAGTAGCCCGGCAACAATCGCCGTGACATCGGTTTTGAGGGTGGTTAAGACACCCGCCACGGCCACTGGGTGTTTCACATAGGGTTCGCCGGAGCGTCGGATTTGGCCTTCATGCGCTTTTGCAGAAAACTCATACGCCTTTCGCACTATGCCGACATCAGCGTCAGGCTGATAGCTCAGCAGACGCTCCAGTAATCGATCGATATCAGTTACGGTTTCGTACATGGTTCGCTATTCGCACCCGGCGGCCCGTATATCTCGAATGCGCAACTGAATCCGATCCTGGCCATTCCAGTGATTCAGTTCTGGCGTAAAGGCGACGTCGATGGGTGTCTTCAGAGACAATCCATGATCTTCCAAGGATTTCATCCCAAATCCAATACTATCAAACGGCAGAGATCCAGCCTGCCGAACAGTCATCTTCAAATGTTTCTCTCCGACTACGCGAGCATTGAGAACGTTCAGCCCTCGGACAGCGAATGTTGGCTCGGGATTCCCCGCGCCGAATGGATGTAGCGTCCCGATTTCACGAATCAGCTGTAGCGTAACCTCGGCCAAGCGCAGCTCAGAATCCAGACGCAGCATGGGAACGCTGTGAGTATCCCGCATCCACGTCTCGGCAATTGCGGAAAAGCGTTCGGCAAATTCAGGCAACCGCCCCTCCCGGATCGTAACCCCAGCTGCGCTGGGGTGGCCACCGAACGCCATGAGGAGGTCTCGACAGCCGGCTAATGCTTGATAGAGGTCAAACCCTGGCACAGTCCGAGCCGATCCCTTCCCGATACCGTCTTCATTCACGGCAATCACGACCGTCGGACGATGAAAGCGCTCCATAATGCGGGCGGCGACGATGCCAACGACCCCGAGATGCCATCCTCGGGCGTATAACACGATCCCTCCTGGCAGCTCCCGTGATTCCACCTGAGCTACTGCTTGCTCCACAATATCGGCCTCAATCTCACGGCGGGCTCGATTCAACTGCTCAAGCTCTTCAGCCAACTCTTTTGCTTCCTGTTCAGACTCCGTCGTCAGAAGTCTGACCCCTTTGATCGCGTCATCTAAGCGCCCTGCGGCATTGAGCCGAGGCCCAAGTTTAAACGCGATGGTCTCCGCTGTGCACTCACGACTAATACCCGCAACCTGCTTCAAGGCCCGTAGGCCACAGCGGGCACCGCGCGAAAGATGAACCAGACCTTCTCGAACGAATAGTCGATTTTCGTCGTGTAACGGAACCACGTCGGCGATCGTGGCCAGCGCGACCAAATCCAAGAGCGACTCCAACGGCACCGAACCGGAGCCGTATTTCATCTCATACGCCTGCGCCACCTTGTACGCCAGACCTCCGGAACAGAGCCCGTGAAAAGGATACCGCGCGTCGGGCCGATGCGGATTCATCACCGCCAACGCAGGTGGCATCTCCATATCGCTTTGATGATGATCGGTCACCACCACGTCGATCCCCAATTGATTCGCGAGGCGAATTTCATGGTGCGACGTGGTCCCGCAATCGGACGTCACCAATAGAGAAACACCCTCCTCCGCCAAGGTCCGAACGGCAGTCTCATTCAGTCCATACCCTTCACGCAGCCGATGAGGAACATAGGCACGGACTTCGGCACCGAGCCCACGGAAGAATGACAGATAAATGCTTGTGGCGGACATGCCATCTACATCGTAATCGCCGTAAAAACAGACGATTTGACGACGTTGCATGGCCTGATGCAGACGGTCAACCGCCCGTTCCATATCGGGAATTAAGAAAGGATCATGAGTTCGGAGAGGAGACATCCAGGCCGTCGCCTGGTCCACGTTCATCACACCCCGATTGAGTAACAACGAGGCAGTCGCCGAGGAGATCGACAAGGCCTTTGACAAGAGGCCGCGTTGGATGGGATCAACTTGAGAGAAAACCCAGAGCTTAGACTTCATCCCCATCTCCTTCATGGCCTAGGCCACACACTGACTCCCGATAATAGGAGAACGAGAAAGACTGTAATAAGGGGCTTCTTCTTTGTCAAACCGAAGGACGTCAAGGAACTGGCAGGGTGATTCGAGGGAGAGCTGGCGGTGGCGCTATTCCCCTCCCTTTTGGACGTAATTCTTCACAAATTCTTCAGCGTTCTTTTCAAGCACATCATCGATCTCATCGACCAGCTTGTCGATATCTTCCTTCAGCTTCTTACCGGTCTCGACCACCTTGGGGTTGGCCTTCACCTCTTCCTTGCCCTGTGGTTCTCGTCGAGGCTCTTGCTTCCGTTCCTGTTTTTCCATTCGAGCACCTCCCGTGGATCTGGGAAACCCTCGCGATCAGCCAGCAGCTGTCATCAATGAATTTACCATACTCTAGGGTATGGAAACCCGTCAAGACGAAGGGAAAAACGAAAAGCGCCGTGCCCCAGCTTGGACACGGCGCTTCAGCATGCAATTTAATCGAGTGTTACCGGATACTCGACCCTACCCTTTCAGACAATCAACGACACGATCAGCAACGCCACGATATTGATGACCTTGATCATCGGATTCACCGCCGGTCCTGCCGTATCCTTGTACGGATCGCCGACCGTATCACCGGTGACCGCCGCCTTGTGCGTATCGGTGCCCTTCAACCCCTGCTCTTCGATATACTTCTTCGCATTGTCCCAGGCCCCACCGCCACTCGTCATCGAAATCGCGACGAATATGCCGGTCACGATGCTGCCCACCAACACACCACCAAGCGCCTGCGGACCGAGAATCACGCCCACCAGAATCGGCGACACCACAGGAATCAAACCGGGGATCATCATTTTCTGAATCGCCGCTTGAGTCACAATATCGACGCAGGTTGCGTAGTCAGGCTTCCCCGTACCTTCCATGATGCCCTTGATGGTCCGGAACTGCCGCCGCACTTCTTCCACGATCAAACCGCCGGCTTCGCCCACGGCCCTCATGCACATCGCACCAAAGATGAAGGGCAACATACCGCCGAGAAACAGGCCGACCAACACTTTCGGGTTGGACAGGTCAAACGCTGCCAGCGCGGGATTAATTGCCGCCACCTCGCGGGAATATTCCGCGAACAACACCACCGCCGCCAATGCGGCTGACCCAATCGCATAGCCTTTTGTTACCGCCTTGGTCGTATTGCCGACCGCATCCAACGGATCCGTGATGTCCCGAACTTCTTTGCCCAGATGCGACATTTCGGCAATACCACCCGCGTTGTCCGTGATTGGACCGAACGCATCAATCGCCACGACAATCCCTGCCATCGACAGCATCGAGACTGCCGCCACCGCCACGCCGTACAACCCACCGGACTCCGCACCACCGCAGACCGAGTAGCTGCCCAAGATCGCCATTGCAATCACCACCACCGGTGCCGCCGTCGATTGCATGCCAACCGCCAGCCCCGCGATGATGTTCGTTGCATGGCCGGTTTCGCTCGCCTTGGAGATGTACTGCACCGGTTCATAGCTCTTCGATGTGTAATAGTCGGTAATGAACACGAGCGCCAGCGTCACCGCCAATCCCATCAACGCAGCAATGTAGTAACTGAACCCACTGACGCCCCCGACTCCACCCATGATCATGAGGGTGATCGGGAGAAATGCCACGGCAGCGATCCCGCCAGCCACGAACAGCCCCTTGTAGAGTGCCGTCATGACCTCCCCACCCGGGCTCACCTTCACGAAGAGCACCCCGATGATCGTCGCGAAAATTGTCACGCCTCCTAAGACCAACGGATACAGGATTGGGCCAGACGCCCCTTTAAACATCGTAAACGCCAACACCATGGCCGCCACTGTCGTCACGGCGTAGGTTTCAAACAGATCCGCTGCCATACCGGCGCAGTCACCGACGTTGTCACCCACGTTATCCGCAATGACCGCCGGGTTACGAGGGTCGTCTTCAGGAATTCCCGCTTCGACCTTGCCGACGAGATCCGCACCCACATCCGCAGCCTTAGTGTAGATGCCGCCACCGACACGAGCAAACACCGAGATCAAGCTGCCGCCGAACCCAAGGCTCAGCAAGGCGTGAATGGCTTTCTCTTGCCCCGCTATTGATTGTGCGACCATATAGAAGGTCGTAATCGACAACAGTCCCAGGCCGATCAGCAACAGACCCGTCACCGCCCCCCCTCGAAACGCGACGGTCAAGGCGGCATTCATGCCATCGTGCGCGGCTTGCGCTGTCCGCACGTTAGCGCGCACGGCGATGATCATCCCTACATAGCCGGCAATCGACGAGGCTCCCGCGCCGACCAAAAACCCAACCGCCGTCAGCAAGCCAAACTTGTCGGAAACCGCCCCAGCGGCCCAGAGCATGACGAAGAGCACCGCAGCCACATAGCCGACGGTTTTGTACTGTCGATTCATGTAGGCACTGGCACCTTCTTGAATCGCCTTCGCAATTTCCTGCATCTTCGCATTGCCGGCATCAAGCTTGAATACCCACATCGCAAGGTATAACCCATAGGCAATACCAGCGAAGGCCGCAATGATGGCAAATGTGATAATCGATGAATCACTCACTGGAAATCCTCCTGCTGGTTAAACGCACTCCTTAGGCCACACGGCCATCCGTGGCTTCAACCCATCCAACATACATGCATGAGTGGGGAAACCTAAGACGGTGCGGAGTCGAATTCGAAGTTAATGACCTGAAAAACGCGCTCATTCTATTAGAGTTGAACTGGCCGGATCAAGACCAAATGCGAGGCATTCGCAAACCGCTGCCCCGTCCATATATGGGCTAGGGCATGGTGGAATCGGGGTTCCACCATGGCCCGCTCCATGAGATCCTGAGGCTGCGCTAGCGAATTGGCACCGCTAGAAATGATAGGGTACGGATCATCTTTCAAACAGGGGGAAGGTGCAACCATGAGACAGGCGATCATCTCCATACCTCTGAGCCTGTGTTTCGTCGGCCTCCTTGCTGCCTGCGGGAGCGACAGTAACTCAGGAAACGCTGCCCCGACTTCTGGCAGTCTCAAGCTCCACACTGTTGCAAACAATCTGAGTTCGCCGGTGTTCCTTACCTCTCCCCCTGAAGACCAGACTCGCCTGTTCGTTGTCGAGCAGGGCGGCACCATTAGAGTTCTCGATCGGGCAACTGGCAGTGCACTCTCGACATTTCTGACCCTGACCGGTATCACGAGCGGAGGGGAACGAGGATTGTTGGGGCTGGCCTTTGACCCAAACTACAATGCCAACGGCCGGTTTTACGTCAATTATACGGATGCTAATGGCGCCATCACCATCGCGCGGTTTGTGGTGTCGTCAACGAACCCCAACGTCGCTGACCCAAATTCACGAGTCATCTTGGTCTCCATTCCCCATCCAACCTTCGCGAACCATAACGGAGGGATGCTGGCATTCGGACCGGATGGTTGCCTGTACGCAGCCGTTGGAGATGGGGGAGGTTCAGGGGATCCGAGTAACAATGCGCAGAATCTTGCAAGCCGGCTGGGAAAAATTCTCCGGATCGACCCGACGACCCCAGGAGCAGGCTGTACCAGCGAAACAATCAACCCTTTTGTCCTCAGCGGGGGCGATCAGCTGGTGTGGAGCTACGGGCTGCGGAACCCCTGGCACTTTTCGTTTGATGGAGCCGATCTGTATATCGGAGACGTCGGCCAAGATGCCCGAGAGGAGATCAATGTGTCACGAGGCCCCAATGCCGGACGCGGACTCAATTACGGCTGGCGGCTCATGGAAGGATCGGCCTGTTTTAATCCAGCCACCAACTGTAATAATGGAACTCTCACGTTGCCGATTCTTGAGTATCCACATGACAACGGCACTTGCTCGGTCACAGGAGGCTACGTCTATCGAGGAACAGCAATACCAGTCATTCAGGGCACCTATTTCTATGCAGATTTCTGCGCCGGCTTTGTCCGTAGTTTCCGCTTCAATAACGGCTCGGCTCTCGAACAAACAGAATGGCCACTGCTGGCTGCCTCTTCCATCACCAGCTTCGGCCAGGACGGCTTGGGAGAGCTCTATATCCTGAATCGGGGTGGCACCGTGTCTCGGATCGTTCCGAATTAGAATTTCCTCCGGATGTCTCATGGCTCAGCCGCGCTTCTTGGGCTGGTTTACGATTATTGCCAACTTTGCTATAGTCCTCGTGGCAGGAACCCTATGGCATTCGAACCGAGCTATATCATTATCGATGGGCAGACCTTCTCGAAGGCGACACTTCCCCTTGATAATCACGTCTACAAAAACTGTCAGATTGACGACTGCGACCTCTATTACAGCGGCGGGCAGTACGAACTACTCGACACCCATATCACCAATTCACGCTTGATCCTGAATCATCCCGCCAAAGGCATCTATAACGCCTTGCAGATCTTCAAGATGAAATCACCGGGATCGCGCATCATCTTCGAGTAGTCAGCTTTCTTCATGCCTTACACCTACGACTACACCAGCGCCGCTGTCGGCGAGAGCGCCGCTCGGAGATATTGGCGCGCCATGAAGATGACGCTGACCCGCAGCGTGAGAGCCAAGACGTTCCAATTCGACGGTCGGGAGTACGAGTACCTGTACCACCCGTACAACAGGACCTGGAAAAACGAGCGTGGCGTCGAGATCCCCATCTTCCGTGAACTTCTCCTCAAACATGAAGGCAAACGGGTGCTCGAAGTGGGCAACGTCCTCTCTCACTATTTTCCCATTCATCATGAGGTCATCGACAAATATGAGGTCAGCTCAGGCGTCATCAATCAGGATATCGTCGAGTTTGTTCCTCAGGATAAATACGATCTGATTCTCAGTATCTCGACCTTGGAGCATGTCGGGTGGGACGAACAGCCACAGAAACCAGGCAAACTCCTGCAGGCGATTGATCATCTGCGAGCCACGTGCCTCGCTCCATCCGGCCGGCTCGTGGCGAGCCTCCCGATCGGGTATAACCGCTACTTCGATTATTTGCAGAACAACGGCAAGAGTCCGTTCACGACTCAACACTTCCTCAAGCGGATCTCAAAACATAACTACTGGGTGGAGTCTGATTGGAATGGGTGCAAGGACGCGACCTACGGCCGGTTCGTCGCCCATGCGATCTGCATCGGAACCATCCAGGGGTGAGGGTGGGGCTGAGTGCCGACCGGCCCACACCCTAGGCACTGCACAAATTCAGGACTTTTTCCCGAACAGATTCAAGACATTCTTATTGCTGTAGCAGCCATGACGCTCTTCTACGTTCGCAGAGTCTAATTGTGTGGCTGTACAGTACGCAGCCATTACAAGAACATACGCTGACAACTAATTTTGCGGTGCAGTGCTACCGGTGTCCGAAGTCGTTGACCCAGGTGAAGAACCAGTTGCGCCTGATGCGCCAGCTGCTCCTGTTGAGGCAACTTGGCTATCATCACCTGAAATCGAGAGAAATTTCCCTGGGTAGTATTTTGCCACCCACATTTGAGCCAGTTCTGACTTGCTGATGGGCTTCAGATAGTAATTAATTGGTGCACCAATATTACCGCTCAGACACTTCGTCACATAATCCTCAAGTGCAGTCATCATGGAGTTGGTATCGATTACTTGGTTCTGCAGCTTGTCTATGTCTGCTAAACCGCCTAATGCAGCCGTCACCGTTGAGTTTTTCAAGGCTATCATCTGGTTGCCGGTGCGAGCGGCGGCCGCCGACGAATCAACGGAATCCTGGTCGGTCGCAGTCGCGTTTTGTATTTTCTGAAGCATGGTCATTGCCTTAGACCCATCATCGTCGGTAAAGCCCTTGACGGCCATTTGGACCGAATTCGATTTTATCGAGGGAATAGATCCGACTGTGACAAGAGAACAATGGGAAGTAATATTTTGCGAGCTTAGAAGATTTTTCGCATCATTCGCGAAGCTACTGTTGATTCCAAACCCTCCGGATGCGGACTCAAACCAGCCGCCGATCTTAAATTGCGCCTGCAACTTACTTGCGATGGCATACATCGTTTCACTCGATCGTGTATCGGTGGTGTTTAAAATATGGACCATGCCGATGAAACACGACCCATACGTGGCACCCGACAGAAGCGTCAACGCTTTCTCCTCTTTTGTATTGGCCTGAGCTGCGATTTTCGTGAGAGTCGCCATGCTGTCGGTTTTAATCATGTCATCGCGATAGACCGCGTTCCACACACGGATCGCCTTATCAACATCGAGGCAGAAGGGGAACAACAGCACCGCATCCTTGTGCGTGCACGACACGCTGATTACTAAGGTGCCTGCAATACTGTGCCGTGAGTGCTGGCTATTCATTTGTGCGGAAACTGAAGCGCTGACCTGGCCGGAATACGAGTCGCCCAACTCGTTGACCTCACCGCTCACAAACGAGCTGATCGTGGCAGAATGGGTGCCTGAAGTCTGACTGTTCTCATCAAACGAAAAATATTGCACATTCATTTTCATCGAATCCGCCGAGAGCGGTAGTTTCTTTACTTGTGTACGGTTATAGTCGATCGGACTCTCGACGCTGTCGCTTACCTCCGCAATACGTGCTTTTAACGGTTGAGTCTTGGTTTCTGCCTCGATCTTGGCTTTGGCATAGGCTTTGGCTGCCTCCCCCACCTTCTTACCCACATCCTGGCTTTCCTTCATCAGATCGGATGCATCAATGTTCATATTAATCAGCTCCTGAATAGTCATATCCACGCTGCGCTTCAGCGCGATGAGCGAATTCAGCTCAGCTTCAGCTGAATCTGCTGGAGCCTGTAGTTTTCCGATTTGAATCAGATTGTCGAGTTTTGCCTGACTGACAAGATTACCGAGAGCCAAAGATGGATCGTATGGAATAGTGCTAGGCATTGGGAGATCCCCTTTCTCAATAGTTTGTATCGTGCATTAGGTCAACACCATCATGTGCCTTCACCTTCCACAAACAGCTGAGAGAGCCACCTCACTATTTAGCCAGCTACCGAACGTACGAACCGGCAGCTGCATCTCTAAATAGCGAGTAACGTGGCGACGTGATCCGACATCGTGTTTGCCCCACCCGCGCCTGTGTCCAGGGTATTGGTGCGGACATGTGCCGCCGGTAGGCCTCCAGCTACTCCATGGTTAGCATACCAATAGTCGTACAGATTCCCGTGCCATGTTGTGCCACCAGCTTGTGCTCCTGCTGGTATGGCAGCTGGAAGAGTACCTTGGGAGTAGCATGCTGCGATGCCAAGGCGATCATTAGTCCTATCGACGGGATCGACATTGAAATCGCCGCCCAAGTAGATGGCTCCTCCGCCAAGCGCTGGATTTTTCCCGATCAACGACATCATGCTGGGAATCTTCCCTGCAACCAAAACTTTTTGGTCCACGAATGAGTACATATTGTGAAGGAAGCCAACGGCAAAAATGTGGCCTGCGCCATTCTGTACCACTACATACACGACTCCGCGGTAGTCATGGGTGGCACTCGGGTGAACAGCATCACACCAAGCCGCGGGTGGTGGGTGCACAGGAGCTCTGTCATCTATCAGATTGAGGCTCTTTCCATCAGAGTGAAGGAAAATTCTTCCGACGGACAGCACGTTCATACCTAACGCCGCCGCAGAGCTAATCGAGATTCCAATGAATTCAGGTTTTCCATTTGCCAGCGCAGTCAGTCCGCAAGCAGCCATAATTGGAGGCTGGACATTCAATGCCGCACAGAGGTTTGCGGGACCCCCGCCAGGGATACCTACTGCATTATGCCCACCAAGAGCAGTCGCTACATTTCCTCCGCTAGTCAGCTCGGTAAATCCAGCAACCGCGATCGGATTCACTGCACCAAGTCCAGCCGAAATGGCACCAAAAGCGCCAACATAGGCAGCGTTTCGCGCTGCATTCGCGCCGTTGAAGTTGCGCATATTTTGGTGGAACAACATTGGCATGTAGGCTTCCTTCTTCTATAGCTCGAGTACGAGTGTGTGTCTCAACATAATCTACGGAGAGGCAGAACCCTCATCTAGGATGTTTCGTTCTAGCGATAAGCAACTGCCATACCAATAACGTAGCATTCATTACTTTAAGAAATCTTGGTATCTGATCAGAGCAGGACTTCGGCAGCATGCCCAACTGGATGAAATTGCATTCACCAGCAATTGCAAAATCAGCTCATATTCATGATTTAATAAGCATTACTAATATGCATGCTGATTCCTACACATCTGCGGGGATCCGCAACATCCCCTGAACCACGTTCCTCACAAATCGCATGCAAATTAGATCAGGTTTGTACACTTGGGTAAGTATTTGTTTAGGGTCTTGCGCTGTCCGGTACTGGTAACAGTTCTGACACTCTAGGGTTGAAAACTCTCGTGGTCTCAACCCGATTCGTTGCGAACGCCGTACATCGTTGCCCCTTGAAATGCCCACACAATTGAATCCTATATAGCTCTCACTTGGGGGACAACTTTGTCATCAGCCTTGATGGTACAACACTTGCTCGCCGTCCAGTCGGAAGCCGTGGGACACGGCATCAATCCCTATAGCAGCACAAAAACAACCTCGCGTTCTATGTTTCATGTTCTTTGCTGCCTTGATTTGGATGACTTTACGCTAACAAGTAACCATGCTTTCCGTTCGAAGCTGTAGCGATCGATGGAGAGATGACGGACGTGTTCTCATAGGAAACTCTTAGCAGATAAACCGAACAAACCGGTTAGATCTGCTTGCGCAATCTTCCCGATCATTATGCCTATGACATTGTCCTGAACGTGAGAAGAATATTGATGATACCAAAACAAAGGAGAAGCAATGACACTACTTGAATCACTTCAGCGTGCGCGCCAACTCACGACACCGGCCGAAGTCTGGTGCATCACACGATTTGACCGTAGTGACGCCACGCTCGAAATATACTGGTCGGAAAAGGACACTCACAACCCTGCTGCAGTCATCAGCTCTACACCAAGTGGTGGGGAAGGCCTTAGGCCGTATGGTGGTTCGGCTGCGCATGCGGAATGCGTGATGGCAAGAGCTTTTCCGCGAGCGGTCACGACGTATGGCCGAACACCTGCACGGGTTGAGATTTTTCTCAGCCGTAGTCCTTGTGCCGTATCCGCGGCTTTCACGTTCGGAGGCATCACCTTTCCTACTGGTTGCGCGGCAAAACTCGCCACGCTCATTGCGCACAACCCGAACGTGGGTTTCTGGGATATCCGATACGATACTATTTATTGGGGAAATCCTGTGCACCAACCGAATCCGGAGTCAGACATACTGGCAGGTTCAGCGTCCGGCTTGGAATCTCTTGCAGCGCTTCACAATGTTTCCATACATCAATTTAACGCGCTTGATGTTGTGCCGTAGCGTACACGCATTGCCACAATCAAAGCGCTCAACAATGCGCGTCCCTGTGAACGACACTGCGTTCCATTTTTCTGGCACTGAGAGGATTGAGCAACGACGAGCGGCCATAGAACTCCCTCTTTCACAAGAGAGACGAGGTGGTCCAATCAATGTTCCGAACATGAGGAGGTGTCGACATGAACCTTTCCATTAATCTGACTCCGACCGTGGTCCTTGCCAATCGGGTTGCAGGGAGCTTTGGCATTTGTGAACTTATTTCCCTCAGCTGCACCGTCACACCAGCTACTGCAAATATTGCGGCACTTGGTGGTGTGGGATATAAGGTAAAGCAGGGAACCGGGAAATTGTCCGGGGCAAACACCGGGCTTGGCACTGCGATATTCACTGCGAGCGGCACTGCAGAAATCGTGAAAGTGGCGGCTTTCGGCTTGAATGACCCTAATAAAGAATTAGCGATCGCTACGTTGAAGATTGTCGCACCCCAAAGTTTGAAATTTACCAAAGTAGGTAACAGTATCAAACACACACAGGGCCAGGCCGACGCTGGTTTTATGGGAAAAGTGTCTTTGGAGCCTGCCGGAGTTTCTTATGAGCGATTGAGAGTACGTGAGGGGGAGTTTAAGGGCAAAGGGACTGGGTACTACGCAGTGCAGGACAATATGCTCCATCCCGCAACGGCAGGGTCTGTGTCTATCATCAATGGCAATCAAATCAATGGTGATGATTCCATTTATTCAGGAATTCAGGGGCAACCATGGTCGGCTGGGAAGTTTGAATGGAATATCCCCTGGCAATATCAGACACCTGGGAATACGGAATGGGTTACCTTTGCGTACGCAAACCATGTTCAGGAAATTACTGCCTCTGGCGTCGTGAGCATAGGGAAGTTCAATGCCGGGCCGTTTGCTGCGAAGCCATCTGACCCCACGCAACCGTAACATCCTATGAGCGCTATTGTTGGGCCAAATTTTCTGACTTTTCGTTGCTACGCGACGTCTTGCATCTTGCTGGCAAAGTCCCGACCCGAGGTCGACGGCGGAAGCGGCTTGCCGTCTTTGTGGTAGAGAGCGATGACCTCTTCGACGACTTGACAAAGCTCATCAAACACCGCCTTTTCGTCGGGACCGTGGCAGCCGCCATAGATGAGGCCGGGAGAACTGCCGACATAGCACTGGTCCTCCTCGGACCACTCAACGATCTTTGCGTAACGCGTGCTCTCTTTCATGACTTAGGAGCACCGCGTTGACAGACAAGACAGTTGAATGGAAATTGGGGTCGGATCTTGCACAGTGCATACCCGCTCTCTGAACTCGCACCGTCTGCAGCTCCACGTTCGGTACCGACATCGACGCTCGCGTACAGTTCCTCAGGTGCGATATCCGCACCGTTCGGCCAGGCGACCGTCCAGCCGTCAAGGAAGAACCGTTGAAAGTATTTGACGTCCTTCAGCGGCTCAAAGATTGGCCCCTTGAGGTAGCGTCGGAAGTCGATCGTCTTCTGAGATTCGTCATCGAAGGTCACACGAATCCGATACCCGCCTCGATATTGGGCCTTGGCCACATACCGAATCCTGTTCATGACGCTTTCCCTCTCACAATTACCACAACCGCAAAAAACAGATTCAGCCTCCTTGAATTTGGTGCCGCTGTCGCCGAGGAGCGGCGCACTGCGTTGCTATGCGACGTCTTGCATCTTGCTGGCAAAGTCTCGACCTGATGTCGATGGCGGAAGCGGTTTGCCATCTTTGTGGTGGAGCACGATGGCCTCTTCGACGACCTGGCAAAGCTCATCAAACACCACCCTTTTGTCGGGACCGTGGCAGCCGCCACAAATAAGGCCAGAAGAACTGCCGATTTAGCACTGGTCCTCTTCGGACCACTCAACGATCTTTGTGTAACTTGCGCTTTCCTTTATGACTTTAACTCCTCAATTGCACGGCGGGTCACCATAGTAGTTCAGAGTCAGCCTGCATATATACATCCATACGCGACAGCCATAGACAGACATATGTCGAATACACCGAAAGGTTAGGCCTTACTCGCGCTCCCAAGTCTTGCGGCTCTTGAAGTAGGCGTCCTCGCCCTGGAAGATTCCCAAGACCTCGCTGAACTCCGGAATGTCGCTGCTGATTCGCATTGCCCGATGCTGCAGTTCACTGAGGACCTCGACCCAGTACCGAATGATCTGAAGGACATAGAGCTGTCGATATGGGCCGACGAATTCGAAGACACCAGTGCGGTAGCTTGCATTCTCCATATCTGAGATTGTGTCACCTGTCTCCGAGGTGTACAGGACCATCGTATGGCCAGCCATCATCTGCGCCATAGCCCGTGCTTTGCTCCCGATAAGAACCTTTCGCGCGGGTGAGACATGCTTGTCGAAGAGAGGCATGTCAACTTTTTCGTGCCACAGCGATATAGGGTCCGATGAAGACGGCGCGCCAACAAGCAGGTTAATATTCGAATAGCGATCGCCTTCGGCAAACCTATGGAGGCAGTCGAGGATCGCGCTGTGAAAGGGGTCGCTTAGCTGTTGGCGATATTTCAGTTGCAGACCACGCCGAGTGACCAGTGCATCTGTGCGCTGATAGAGGAGCAATAGCCGGTGCCCAATCTGTTGTTTGAGGTGAGCTAGATCCGGAAACCTACCGTGTTCGAGATAGTGGTCAAGCATCAGACAGAGCTTACCCAGGCGCTCGATCCCCGTGGATAGGCTTACCAGAGCGAGGAAATAGGTGCCCTTTGTAGCGTAGTTTGCCCGTCGAATCTGCGTGCAGCCAGATCCCAGAATCTGCCGCGTGAACTGAGCCTCATTCAGCAGTGCTTGGAAGACCGGCGTGAGGGTAGCAGACATATGGGTCGTGAGACCTAACTCGTAAGTATCCTGGTCAGGATATTATCGCGAACATATCCCAAACAGTTCGGTAATTCTCCTGACTTCCCCAGGACGTGTCAAGCCGGTGAAATACCGGGACAGGCACCAGCATGAATTTCTGGTTTCGAGTTACGACAAGACAATGCTCTCAAGCACGACACTCAAAACGAGAAACCCGAAACTTGGTCGCGGAATAATACGGTTCACGAGAGACGAACGACGGACAGCGATTACTTCCCGACCGGCACATTCTCCGTGCGCTTCACGATCTCGATCGGCTGGAAGACCGGATCTTGTGAGCCTTGGGATGACTCTGCTTCAACACGCTGGAGGAACGAGGCAGGGCCATTCAGTGGAGCGTAATTGAGCCCGATTTCGACATCGAACGTCTTGGTATCTTTCGGCGTCGGAAATGTGAATATTTCCTCTCTCGTCTCTTCGGGTTTCAAGACCGTGTCTTCCGCCACTTTCGCCGCTTCGAAGTCAAAGATGGTGGGCTGTCCCTGGGCATCCAGATACGTCCGACCATAGACACGCTTGTCAGAAAATACCGTTTTGAGATTTTTCCCTTTGATGTCCAGATTGAGAACTACTGCGGCCCAAGCCGGATGGGTGGCAGGCAAATTATGCGGTACCAGACTTTGGACCTTGACCACAACAGTCGTTTTGTCACCGTCGACCTTGGTTTGCACATCTAGCTTCGCTGCCTCTTGACGCAACTTCCCAATTCGTCCAGGGAAACTATGATTAGCGATCGTGCGCTTCTTTTCCCCATTGGCTGACTCCCCTACTTGTTGTGGCATATGGCATGTCTGGCATTCTTTCCCAGACTTGACGGCCCGACTTTGGTCCCAATTCCCAAGCAAATCGTTAGCCTTGCCCAAGTTCGTTGCCGACGGCACCGACTGATGACAGTTCAGGCACAGATCAGACTTCTGAAACAGGCCCAATTCCATCGACTGATGCGCGAGATTCTGGACAAAGTCCTTGTAGGGTCCGTACAGCGTCTTTCCGCCTATCTCATACTTCGGCTCCGGGGGATGTTTGGCCCGATCCACCTGCTTGATCAGATGGCACTGGCTGCAGGCGACGCCATCCAAGGAAGGGTCACCCGATTTTGCTTGATCCACAAAGAGCTGCGCATGATCCTGGAACTCCCGCACATGCGGAGCATGGCAGCGAAAACACGCAGCTTTGTCTTTCCCACTTGGTGATTTAAGATACGCATCGAGCGAGACACGGAACGCCGGAGAATGGATGGATTTCGCCAGAGGCGAGGTTTCCCACTCTTCATAGACCCGTTCGTGACAGCGCTTACATTTATTCGAGTGAGGAAAGGTCTTCTCGATCAATGGCTGACTGACACCGGTCTGTGCCAGCGAGGAAGTGACCGTGCCATCAGATCCCCAAACGGCATACATCGCCAGGACGAAGATGAGCCTCACCGAAAGTGAGAAATGCGATCGTCTCACGGTCACAGCGTTTTCAGGAAAGTGATTTGACACGATACGTCAGAAAATGCCGCTGGGTATATTCTTGGATGATTTGCTTCGCCTCTTCGCGTTCTTTCTCGGTCTGCAAGGAAGCAAGATACTTGTCCGTCAGCATAGGCTCAGGCGTCGGAATGAGCGCATAGGTGAGCACTGCTTCGATCGACGAAGCAGCTGTGTCGGCTGGGAGGGCCAGCGCAAATGGGACCTTTCTCGTATTGCCACCCTTAATGAAGGGATCAGGAATCGGACCGCGAAGGATTTTGTTGTACGGCAACCCAAATTGTTTCGTCTCTTCCGCTAAGATCTTGCCTGCTGCATCCTTTGCCGTGACAGTCAAAAAAAACTGTTTCAGCACCGGATCGCCATCAGGGAAACTGTGCGGGAGACTGCCGACTTTCACAATCCCGGTTCCCTCCACCACCGTGCCTGCCTTCGTCACATCCACATCGATACGAGGCAGCCATTCCGCCTGCAGATTCCGATTCTTGAGCATCGTACCGGCAACGACGACACCTCGAAACCAGTGGCGTCCGATCGCTCTCGTCATGGCCCCACGTCTCGACGTGGAACTGCCGGTCGAGGGCTCCATGTGGCAATCCTGACAAATCGTTCCCTCAAGAATTTCTCCCGGCAGATTCCTCTGCGCCACATCCTTGACTTTGTCGAAATGGCACGCGGCACAATAATTGGCTCCTCGAAAGTGCTCAGACTGCGCGGCAGGATGGACAAGATTTTCTTCGGGATTGGGATAGGGGCCATAGAGGGTGTTGCCTGGCTGTAGTTTAAATGTCGGCGGTGAGTTTAATCCCTTTTCCATTCCGTTCATTAAATGGCACGCTGAGCAACCGATTCCTTCGAATCCCGCCTTGCGGGCAAGCACGTGCGCCACCATCTTCTCAGCATGCTGAGGGAACACGGTAACGGCAGGCACATGACAAGAGAGGCATCGTCCCTGTTCGTCCGCGGTCGGATTCGTCTGTTTCCAAAGACCCAACACCGTTCGAAAAACAGGTGACTCCAACGACGTGCCATGTAAAAGGGCCGCGTCCACTCGGCCAAAGGTCTTCAAATCTGGCGTCTGTTCTCTGACACCCTTCCACTCTTCGTAATGCCGTTCATGGCACTGCTTGCAGTCTTCAGAACGGATGAAGATTTTCTCGATTTCAGCGACCCACTCAGGCACAGACCGACTGTTCGCCTCCTGAGCAATCGCCAGATCGTGATAGAGGCTAGTCAGGCAACCCGCCATCACTAGCATCCCGATTATGCCCACGATTCGCAGCCTTACCATGTTCAAACGACCTTCACTCCTTAATCCCGCTTACAGCCGGCAAAGTGAAAGTTCACCCCCCAGCCGACCGGATCACCTGGATCGGCTGGCTCATAGGTGCCGACGGTAAAATTACATTCTTTCATGGCTTTCTTAATGGCGCGTCCGAAGTCCGCCATGGTTCGAATCTCCTGCTTATCGATTTCCTTAATGACGGAACGAACCTTAATCCCTGCGTAATCCGCGCGTGAATTCCCGATCACCTCGAACACGGCAACTCCCTGCGGCTGCTGGAGCTTCAGTTCTTGCTGAATGTCCTCGTCCACGGCTCCGACGACGATCCCGAATTCCTCACCGAGCCGAGCCGCTTCTTCCTCCGTCATCGGGTCGAGTTTCGTCTCACCAGCCGCAAACGCACCCTCGACGAATAACAGTCCGCTCACCAGACAAAAGACGCATCCCCAAGCTATGGTCTTCATTCGTCCTTCATTCGCATCTCCTAACTCGTGCAAATCCCGCAGGATGTTCAAAAAGTCCGTCCAGCGCGACCGTAACGAGCGAAAGACCGAGGAGGTACATACCAAGCTTCGCTTGAACCGCTCGCTTCGATCACATGCGAGCGGATAGGTATCTTTCCTTCGCCTTCGGTACGTTGAGGCCTTGAGCGATGTGAGAATAAAGCTGGCGGCCTTTTTCAACATCCTGCTAGAGTTTGGCGACGGGATCGATCGCCAGTTGAAACCATGGCGCCACAGCCTTTTGGCCATTTCGCTCTTTATTTTCCCCATTCCAGACGGCGAATGACACGGTCTGCATACGACCAGGAACGAGTGTGGCTTCATTCTCCTGTTCTTCGCTCACCAGAGGGCGGCGCATCACAACATGCCAGACCCCGTCCTTCCAAACCGCCTGTCCCTGCACCCGTCCTTGTTTATCTTTTGTGGTCAACGTGCTGAATCCCCCGCCGATCAAATCCTCGACTGACGACACCCGTCTCGGAATGACTTCGAATGTCCGAACCCCGCCCTCTTTCTTTTCCGGTGTCCGAGCCGCCCGTCGATCGATATCGGTTTGCCAGTCCGCCTTCCAATGCCAAATATTGATGTAGTGATCCAGCTGCCCCATGCAGAAAAATGCCGGCGCATCGCCGAGCGGAAGTCCAATTGCGACGCCATCCCGGAAGGTCCCCGGAGTGAGCCGATCATTCTTCGTGTTGTCCTGCCATTCCAGCAGAAAGGCGATCTCGGTTCCGTTGTGGATGGACCGTACGGTTAGTGCATGCACCGTGGGTTCCGGCCACACCGGTCTCGTGATCACCTGCCCGCTCAGGGGAATCGTAATTGGTGAGACCTGTTGCCAAGCGGTATCATCGGCAGCATTCGGTAGATCACCGTGGATCATGTACGATCTGATGGTCATCCCCTCGGAACTGACCAGTGGAATCCCAAATGCCCCGAGCACACTGGCCACGATAATCAGACCTGAAAAAAACCCAATGAGGTGAGAGCGGGAACTGTCGATGTACGTCATTCGCACAGCACAGGGCTCCGAGAGAAAACCAAACTCAGAATACCACAAAACCCGTGCGGGACAAACGTGAAGGATCGAGGTGAGGGCTAGACGAGCTTCAGACGGCGGATCTTGTTTTCTCCGCGTTCGCAGATGTAGAGGTGGCCTTGTGAATCCATGGTCAACCCCACGGGTGAATTCACCACAGCCTCAACCGCCAGCAAGCCGTCGCCGTGTTTCAACATCCCTGCCGATTCCTTGGCGACAAATCGAGCGGCGCCGCAACCGCCGATATTCTTATCCTCATACCCACTGTCGCCATTCCCCGCCACCGTAGTTATGACACCGGTCTTCACATCCACCTTACGGACCCGATGATTCATGGTATCGGAAATGTACAGATTGCCGTCGTGATCAAAGACCACGGCCTCTGGGGCGTGGAGCATGGCTCGAACGGCCGGCTTATCGTCACCGTCATATCCGTATCGGCAGACCCCTGCGACCGTTGAAATAATTCCCGTCTGGGAATCGATTCTTCGGATGCGATTGCTACCCTTGTCGACCACGTACACATCGCCCTTTGCATCGACCGCGAGTCCGACAATGTCGTAGAGACGCGCCTCCATCGCGGGCCTCCCATCGTCCAGATACATCGACATATCCAACCCATCGGAACACACCGGCATGAGCCATCCCTGATCATCGCTGAAATCAATTCCGATCGCATCGCCTGATAGCACCACCAAATTCCTCGCCACCAAGGGCTGTTCTCGTGCCTCATCTTCAGCCGTCCAGGCCCCAGCAATCGTCGTCACCATTCCCGTCTTGGGATCATACCGCCTGACCTTGTGCGCTTGGGTATCAGCGATGAAGAGGACATCATCGCGATCAAAGGTGATCGCCGCAGGCCAGGTCAGATTAACATCCAGCGCGGGGCCGTCCCCATTGAACCCATGCTGACCGGTACCGATCACCGTCGTAATGATGCCCGTCTCATGATCAATTTTCCGAATCCGGTTGCTCCCGGAATCACAGATATACAAATCATTGTGGGAATCAAACACGACGCCTAAGGGCAGATAGAGTCCTGCTTCTCCACAGGAGCCCTCATCTCCGCTATAGCAGGTTTCCCCCATGCCGGCGAAATTGTGGAGCGTGCCTTGTAGCAGGTCAATGCGCCGGACTCGGTCAGACCCCGATTCGGCGAAGTACAGCCACTTCTCTTCCTTGTCCAGTGCAACGTGATGGGGGAGCGGGATTCCGGACTTCACCGCGCGCTTGCCGTCACCCGTACTTCTGGCCTTGCCGTTTCCGGCAAAGGTTTCAATGTAACCAGCAGCTAAGCCAAGTTCGGTTTCCATAAGTATGACGCTCTCTAGAGGGCTGTTAGAAAATTATTTTGCCGCTCGCGCACGTTCGACTCTCGGCGCAGGATGTTCAACAAGACCTTCGTTCTCACCCGCCCACCCCTGCGCGCCCGCTTCGCCAACTCAGCCTACATCGAAGAGTCTGCGAGGCAAGCCAAGACGCGCATTTCACCGCCCAAGGTCCCAGCGAGCGAAGAAGCAAGGCGTATGCTCGGTACGTTGAGCCTCTGAGCGACGCGAGAACGCCGCTGGAGGGATTTTTCAACATACTGCTAGGTGCGTGGAGCCGGCTGTGCAGCGGCCCCGGCAGCTTGATTCAATGTGGCACTCTGAGTGGGCGCTGCCGTCACGGCTTGCGGCGCCGTCGCCTGTTGAGCCGCGGCCTGCGCTTCGGCCTCGATCGCATCCGCCTCATGGACAGACTTCTTAAATCCCTTGATTGCCTTGCCGATCCCCTCACCTAACTGCGGCAATTTCCCTGCGCCAAAAATAATGAGCACAATCATGAGGATGAGAATCAGCTCGGTAATCCCTAGACTCCCAAACATAGTGCACCTCTTCCTACAAGTAAGTTAGGACTTCGGACTATCCTTCGGCTTCTTGGAAAACCGCTCTTTCAACCGTTTGCGGGCTTCTTCCGCCTGGTCAAACATCTTGCACTTGTCATACACGCTGATAAGGTTGTAATACGCGAGCGGTTCATCCGGATTGTGCTCCACTGCACTCTCCATGACCCTGACTGCCAAATCGGTCTTCTTATGACTGAGCGCGATTTCCATGAGCTTGAAGCTTGACTCCAAATGCTTCGGATCCAGCTCCAAGGTTCGAAGATAGCACTGAATGCCCATATCGATCGTGTTGTAATCGGATACTTGGGGATTATCCAGCTCGATATAGACGCCGGCAAGATTATACCAAGCGATCGGATCATCCGGCGTGATCTCAACGAGGCGTTCGTAGTATCCCTTGGCCTCCATGTATTTCTTCTTGTCTGCGTAGAGCCTCCCCAGGTTGAATAGCGCCAGGACATCATGAGGGAAAATATCCAGCGCATGCCGAAACTCGGCCTCGGCTTCATCGGCCATGCTCTTCGTCGCATAGATCGTTCCCAGATTCGCGTAATACATGGCCAGTGAGCGATTCATTTCCGTACGAAGAGATTCCGCCATCTCAATGGCTTTCTTGACCTCCGCCAACGCATCGTCGAGCCGCCCCTTACTGAAGTACAATTCACCGAGTCGACAGCGAGCCTGAAAGTCATCAGGTTCGTCGACCAACAACTTTTCGATCCCAGAGATCTCTTCATCCGGAGTAAGCGGCTGATCGCCGGGGTCAAGAAGGGTTTCTGACTGCACTGATGTCGGTCCTACATTTTCCATAATCATCTCGCTCTCACACTAGGCCTGACCGTGGACGAGGCCGTCCGTTGCCGGCAGCACAGAGCCGGTGGCAGCCGGCAACGATTCAGCAACGGTAGGCTTCACTCGATCAAGGGTAAGTAATATAACTCCGAGAACAACCATCAACGTCAAGTTGGAGAACAGTAAGGCATACCCGGCGATAAACATCAGACCGACCCCATAGCCGGCCAGTCGCCCGATCATCAGCAACTTCACAACAGTGTAGGACCAACACAGTAATCCTGCCACATACACCGCAAAGGGGAGATAGAAGGTATAGCCCATTCCAAATTGAAAGATCCAGCCGATGCCTTGCGAGGCCTGCCGAAAGGCCGATGCGAAAGCCGGGCTATACAGTTCCAGAAGATAGTCAGCCACGATGAGCGCCGAAAAAATAATACCTGTCGTCGACCAAAACCACATGGCCCGCTTCCACTGCTGCCGGTTCCTCGTTCGTAGCGACAAACTCTTGCTCTTGCCATAGGCCACAAACACGAAGAAACTGGCCACAACCATCAATGCCTCACCCATGCGATGTGATTCGTAGACCAATGGCGGCGCCGCTATCGTTCCCGTCAAACTGTACATGGTCGATACGATCTGATAATAGAGCCACCCGGAAATGCCCAAGTAATATGTGGCCGCCAGCACACGCTGTGCCGGCTCACGATGGGTCATCACGTATTCCGACAGAAACGCCGTCAGGATCAGCAGCGTTAACCCGTTGTAGATGACTGCGCCCAGCATGCCGGGCTGTATCACGAGAAACACAATCGTCAACAGCAACAAGAGTGCCGCCCCTGCACTGCCAAGTTTGCTGAGCTGGCTTGTTTGAGGCCCTCCCCAGCGATTGATCACGGCCAATGTCAGCGCCAAAAATAGCAACACGGCGACGATATTGAGAAGCCATGTGCCCACCTCGGTCAGGGCGGTGAATGTGGGGTTAATCCACGGGTGATCTGTCGCTAGCTTGCTGAGATGCATCCCAAGACGGGAGACCAGCCGATAGAGAACCAGCTCGAGAAAAGAGGTGAGGAGAACGAGCTTGACGGTATACTCAAACAGTGGACCGAAGTCCGATACTTTCCCCGTCACCCGTTCGCTGAACGTTGCTGTCTTCATGACCATACCCATCAGGGGCAGACATTATAGCTGTCGCAAAAAAAAGCGGTCAATGTGCCGCCACCGACGCCTGTCCGGCTCCTTCCTTCGCCCGTGAGATGTAGAGTAACCCATCGGCCATCGCATAGTTGAAGGGAAGCTCGCACACGACTTCACTGATCCGCCCATAGACATACTGATACAGTCGCTCGGCCTCGTCGGGAGTCATACCCTCTTGCACTTCATAGAAAAACCCGAGGCTCAGGTCCTCCGCCGACGGACGCATGATTCGTCGAATCCCATACCCGCCGGGGTCGTTCATAATCGGCGCTTCTTTTTCCAGGTCGAACAGGCAGGGCTGGCAAGAGAATCCATACGACTCGTGGAGTTGCTTGTTTTCGACGATAAAGTTCATAGTTTCAAGCGCTTCTTCTTCTTTTTCCGTGGGGAACCCAACGATGATGTAACAATGCACCGCAATCCCAAGATCGACACAGTCGCCTGTGACGCGCCGAACCCATTCCTGCTTGATCCCCTTCTTCATGAAATCCATGATGCGCTGATTAAAGGACTCCAGCCCGAAGACGATCTTCAAACACCCGGCATCCCGCATCGACGTCAGCAGCTCACGTGAGAGATTTTTCTCGAACCGCATCTCGCAGGTCCATTTGATATCAAGCTGTTTTTCGATCATCTGCTGGCACAACCGCCTTGTCGGCGCCAGCGCAAAGCATTCGTCGGTAAAAAAGAAATGGCGCGCCCCATAGCGTTGTTTGAGCCATTGCAGCTCCTCGATCGTTCGGCCAGGGTCTTTCTGTCGAAAATTCTGATGGTCGAGGGTCAGGGCACAGAATGCACAATCCTTGTAATAACAGCCTCGCGAAAACTGGACCGGCAAGACCGGCTCCGGCGACAAATAGCGATCCAGCGGGAATCCATCATAGTTCGGCGCCGGGAGTTGATTGACATTTTCTGAATAGAACGGTTGATTGACCGTAATCTTGCCATTCTGCCGATAGATCAGGTTGGGAACCTTACTGTAATCCTTCTTGCCCGCCAGCTGATTGACCAATTCCAGCAAGGCCGTTTCGCCCTCAAACACAACAATATCGTCGGCCAATTCGAAGAGGCTCGGGCAGCGACGAATGTTGTCCACGAGACGAGTGAAGATGCTGCCCCCAATCGTCACGTGAAGGTCCGGTGCGGCCTCCTTGATCAGCCGACAGAGGGTGAGGCCAGGGATGATCTGAGACGTGGCCGTAATCGAGACCCCGATGAGATCAGGACGGTCATTCACGATCGAGGGAATGAATCGATCCCGGAAGAGGCTCAGATAAGGATTCTGCCCTTCGTCACGAATGACCTTCATCAAATCTTTCGAGGAATAGATGGAGTAGTTCCCAAATTGATTATCCACAACGGTCAGTCTGGTCGGAAAATACACAGAGGAAACAACTTCCAACCATTTGTCGATCATGAACAAACTCGCTCGATAGGCGTCAGGATCGTAAAATCCTTCGCTGCGCAAGGTGTCCTTGGCGAGCTCAATCCGATCGACGAGATAGGAGAACCGATCGAGCGAATCGGTCACCTTCGCGTAATGCTCGCGACTTCCAGAACCCGTCTCCCCGGTCTGAGTCCGCTCAAGGTCGCGCTGCTTGGCGATCAACTGCTGGTAGACTTCAGCCGCATACTCTCTGGTCAGCACGGTATCCAACAATTCGATACCAAGGTCGCGCTGCGAGACGTCAGAAACCCCACCCTGGTGCAAAAACCCGGTCAGAGACGGCAAACTGAGATAAGGCTGAGACGGATGCCAGGTTGGGGGGAAAAGCAGCGAGACTTTCATGCGGCACTGGTCCTTTTATGCTTGAAAATCAGTGAGTTCGAGACCGAACACTCTTATACCCTCCGCACTTCGGCAAATGCAATCCCGCGGATGTAGAGAGACTGAAGCCCGTACCGGAATCTTCAATGAAAAAGGCCTCGAACCGTTCCCTCACTTACCGGGATTCCGATCCGAGGCCCATTTCAAATACGCGACGTCGCGGCTGTTACTTGCTGCTCTAGCCGCTACAGCTTCAACGTGAACCAGGTCGACAGCGACTTCATGCCGTTTCGCTCAACGTTGGCACCATCCCACACTGCGAAGGCAATCGGCACCGACATCCCCCCTTTAAATTGCACGTCGTTCGCATCACCGCTCTCCAGCGACCGCTTCACGACAACCCGCCATGTCGGCCCTGAATACGCTCCACCCTTGACGGATCCCGACGGTTCCCAGACACCGTTTCCGATGACGTCCTGGTGAGCTTGCGTCGTGAGGGTGCTGAAGCCGTTCGCGCTCAAATCTTCAACGGAACTCACGCGAAGCGTCGGATCAGACATGATGTTTCCCGACCAGATACCGGAGTTGAATGGCCCCAGGCTCCGACCAATACGGTCTGGATAGGTGACGCCCCCCGCCGGCTCTTCAAAGTAATAATCCCAGAAAATCCCAGGATACTGATCGTCGACATCCCAAATCCCCGCGCTGTCCTTGCCAAGGTCCTTCTGCCATTCCGCATTCCACCGCCAAATGTTGGTCGTCCCACCGGACTGTCCCATACACTGGAACGGCGGAGCCCCCGCCGTATTCACCGGAAACATCACCGCAACCTGGTCCCTGAAGTCTTGCGGACCGATCGCCGTGTCATTCTTCGTTTGATCAATCCACTCCAGCCGCATCCCAATATCCTTGCCGTTGGTCATCGCCTTGACGAATACCGACTTCACCGAAATATTCGGATGCATCGGTGTCGTGATGAGCTGACCGCTCAACGGAACGACCACGCCTGGAACACTTTCCCACATGGGGTTGGCGCCATCCATGGGAATTGGGCCCTTCACCGTCTTCGCCGGTATCGTCACCGGTTGACTGACGGCCAGTGGTACTCGCCCCAACGTCAGCATCAGGCCGACAGTGAGGGCGGAGAGAAGAATGGCAAACACCAATTTCTTGTTGGTCGTCTGCGCTACCCTCATAGTGCACTCCCTCCTCTGAATTAGTGTAAAGATTGTGTTCGCTCTCGAACCGTTACCACACTTACTCACGCCGTTCCGGAAGGCTGCCCCTCCTCACTCTCCTTGTCTTTCTCTTTCACATCCATAAAAGACTGCGCACCAACTTCGTTCAACAACATGGTCAACTCGTTCCCCTGGTCTTGTGCACCGCATTCATACGTTTGGCCTTCGGGGGAGCTGAATGTCGCAGGACGATAGTCGGTTTCCGTATAGGGCTGAGGGATCACACCCAAGAAAGCTGTCTCAAAATCCATCCAATCCGCGGTCATATCGGCTACCAGTTTAAAGAGACCCGAGTCCGCCTTTTTGGTCAACATGCGACAGAACAGCGGGACCCATCGACCAATATGATTCTTGACAAACTTCTTCTGTGCGTCAACCACGATCTGCGTCTTCTCCGGCCCGTCGTGGCAGAGCGAGTAGGATTCCTTGTACGCGAGAAAGTGCATGAACTCAAACTCGACACTGAGATGATCGAGCCGTTCATGGATGTCTTTCGACAACTCAACTCCAAAGGCCTTATAGAATCCGGAAATGTCGCCCATCACATGGGATTGCGCAAACACATGGTCATTCCCGAACAGGGTTTCGTAAGGAGGGCAATCCAGTGTAATCACGTTGCTGAACACCCGGCGATGTTCTGACTGGAGATCGCTGAGCTGCCAGTTGACACATTCGGAGGCAATCAGATCCTCAATCAGTGCCAACTGTGTCCTCAGCGAAGTCAATTTCCTCTTGGCTCGCTCGCCCCCCTCAGTGCCGAGGGCGACCTCTAATGCATCAAGGGCAGCCCGGCCATCCTCCACAAACTCGCCGCACCGGAGGTAATCAAGAAACTCCTCATCTTCCGGGTACAGGAGGCTCCAAGAGACCAATAAATAGATTTTACTGCGATTAAGCGCACGTTCAACGGCGGGGGAGTCCTTAATGGACACAGGACTCGGCAGCGTGGCGGCGGCAGATGCAGATACGCCTTGCATCGGCTGTTGACTCGTCATACAAATTGCCTCCCGACCACCTTAGCTCACCCTACTACAGAAGCCCCCAAGGCAGGGTAACAGGACCTCGTATGTATATGAAAAGGCCCGTGCGAAGTCAAGGGTGAACTAGTTCGATCTTGTGACATAGTGATTTTCTTCCAAGCGACATCGCAGACGATGTGGCGCAATTATCAATCGATCCCTTCCAATAGACAGTATCAGAAACGCCGCCAGGATGTTCAAAAAGACCGTTCGCGAGGCGAGAACAACGCTGGCGGTCTTTTTCAACCTCCTGCCAACTGCCTCGACGGTACCACACGGATTGCGACATGGTCATTGACGGTTTTACAGATCATCTCACACATTCCACAGCCAACACAGGCTTCCTTCATCACGGAAAGCTGCAGGGACGCCACGTCCATCGCAAGGGCATCCGTCGGACACTTCGAGACACAGGCATGGCAGCCTTGCCCTGCCGTGCAAAGTCTATGTGAAACTGTCGCAATTCCCATTCGGACATGGTTGATCCCCTCGACCGGAAGGAGCGCCTCTGTCCCACAGGCGATAATACAAGGAAGGTCCTCACATAACACGCAGGGCGACTGATCGGCGAAAAGTAGGGGTGTCCCATCCCGAGGATGAGCCGTGATCGCGCCTGGCGGACAGGCCGTGACACAATCATTGCACTTCGTACAACGTTCAAGGAACAGCGATTCTTCTACCGCACCAGGGGGACGCAGCCAGTCCATACGCATCGGCGGAGGCGGCGGCTCCACTGGAACACCCTCAGCCTCTTTGACGAGTTCGCGCGCGGCTTTGACGGTAGAGATAACGGAGTCTTTCAGGAAATCCCGCCGACCGTATGAGGGGTTAGTTGCCACAGCTGGGGTGTTCCTTCGAGGAGGGTCAAAAGGGCCGTTCGGCAAGGCCGCAGGCGATGCAAGAACCGGAGGCGTACCTTCGGAGGTACGTTGA
Source organism: Nitrospira sp. (assembly GCA_005116745.1). Taxonomy (NCBI): domain Bacteria; kingdom Pseudomonadati; phylum Nitrospirota; class Nitrospiria; order Nitrospirales; family Nitrospiraceae; genus Nitrospira; species Nitrospira sp. The sequence goes on from SWDS01000002.1 coordinate 273,905, forward strand.
GGATTCTTGCGAGCCGAGAACGCAGCCGGCGGCTTTTTTCACCCTCCTCTATCTACATGACGCCGTCGGCGCGCAACTTATACACCTCAACACAACGATCACAGGCTCCGAAGTCCACGTCCCATCCAGGATGATTCTCGCGAATGAAGTCGAGCACATAGGGTTCCACCTTCGTCCCCATATCCTCGACCCACGAATAAGTGGGGAACCGACACAGCGGACACGGGAACCCCGGCATGAGCATGATTTTGTTTTCAGTCTCAGGAACTTCACCACCCTCCACATCCACAGCCCGATCCATCACACGAAGCGTATCGGCGGACATTTCAATCAACTCGGAATGGGTGAAGTACGACGTCTGCCAGAGCCCCTCAAACACCGACTTCAGTTGAGGAGGCGGAATTTTTCGGTACCACGACCGAAATTCCTTGAAGCGATCCTCCTTGCTCAGCATCGGCTCCTTGCCTGCTGCAACCAGCCGACTATCGACGCTCAAACTCCAGAGCACACGATAGCGCTGTAAGATGAGCGTCTCTTCGCCGGGGTTCTGTCCCAGCTTGGTATCTGGGTCGTAGCCGAACACCGAGTCGATCATGTCGGAGATGTGCATCAACTCATGGCGGCAATAGCGGGTCAATGCCGGGTCGTAAAAACGGCGGGGAATCAGCTTAATTCCAACGCCCTTCAGGCCCTTCTCCTCAAACTCCTTCGCCAAATCCTTTTCGACGGACCCCCACTTGCGTAGGATATCGACGCCTTCCTGAGCTTCCTTCAGCACGCCTTTGACCAGGACAATTCCCACCTTCTCCTTCAACAGCGGATACTCGTTGAATGAATCGCGGACGATATCGGAAAACCCCCAGATGCCGAAGAGATATTGATACAACTTTTTGAACTCCGCCTCCCGATCTTCGAGCATGTATTTCTCGTAAATCGGGTCGGCATACTCATGGAATTCTTTGTAGTAGGTGGGATCCCCTTCTCGTTCCGTCTTTTCAACAAACGAATCGATGACTTCCTGGAGCAAAGCTGGCTGAAATCTAATTTCCATGAAAAAATCCTCAGCGGCTAATTGGGGAAACCAGTAAGAAACACGGTGCACGACGACCCATGGACGACATAGCCATGGAAGCGGCTTGACTTGACCGCGAGGCATCTCTTACGATCCGAACGACCAACAGAATTATACTGGCTGGCCTGTTGCCCAAGCAAGGACTAGACGGCCAAGAAAACACGCTGCACATGCCGGAACCGACCATGACTCCACCACTCCCTGGCGTCTCCTCAGAGATCGTCGCCGCATCAACACCTCCGATCGACTTTTTGAACTTCTGGGAAGCCGACTGTCGGGAAGTGAATACGTTCCGTGGCCATTCGCACGGAGTCTGGGTGGTCGCCTTTTCCCCTGATGGATCGACGCTCGCCAGCGGCGGCGCTGAACGCCTCGTGCGCATGTGGGACATCGAAACCGGCCGGCTCCTGCGTTCCCTGCGCGGTCACACCCATGATATTCGCGCCGTTGTCTTCACACCGGACGGACAGACCTTGGCCACTGGGAGTGAGGACCGCACCATCAGGTTGTGGAACGGCAAGACCGGCGAGCCCATGAAGCTCCTGTTCTCACGGTACGATCATAACGTCTGCAGCCTGTCGCTCTCGCCGGATGGGCTCATGCTCGCGCGTGGCAGCTATAACAAAGACATCAAGATTTGGGAAGTCACCACGGGAACCGAGCTGATGACGTTGCTCGGGAAGGATGAGTACGACCATCACTGGTCAGTCTGTGTGGCCTTCTCCCCAGACGGCATTCATCTGGCCAGCGGAACTGACATCGGAAAGATCAAGATGTGGGAGGTCCTCCCGAGCGGCGAGGAAACAGTTCTCCACGACGGGCATTGGCGGAAAAACCAGGAAGATTCCACCGAGACCCGCGGCTACTATATCGAGGATGACGGCGGTTTCCAAAAACCCATGGACTACTGGATCGGGGCCATGACCTTTACCCCGGACGCGAAACTCTTGATCACCGGCAGCCGGGATACCACGATCAAGCTGTTCGAGATGCCGGGCGTCGTTGAGAAGAAATCCCTCACCGGCCACAAAAGCTGGGTCCGCAGTCTCGCTGTGTCGCCGGATGGGAAAGTCTTGGTCAGCGCGAGCGACGACGAGACCATCAAGTTTTGGGATCTATCCACCGGCCGCAACTTCCGGACACTCAAAGGCCATGGTGGCGGTGTGCGTTGTATCACCTTTTCTCCGGATGGCAAACGCCTCGCCAGCGCCTCCTGGGATCGGACCGTGAAGCTCTGGGAAGGTGGAGAGAAAACGAAAGAGTAAGCGCACTGCTTACTGCAACAAGCCTGGAACGTCTGACACTTTCTTTGCGACAGCATACTGCCAATTCCCATATGTGCCATCCGCATTGACCGCAGCAACCCATCTCTCAGCAGCAGCGCGTTTTACTTCCTCTGTTGGGTCATATCCCTTGATCTCAAGTATGAAGTGGTGCGGCTGCTTAGACTTGAGCCGAATAATAAAGTCGGGCACATAGTCGTGCATCTGGCCATTGTGGAGATAGGGAATGGCAAAGCCTAATCCTGAGTTCTTCACAAAAGCATCAACATTCGGATGTTTATCCAAATAGTAGGCAGCTGATTGCTCCCATTGGCTGGTATCTGCAACGACATAGTTTAAGTGGCTCTTCGTCACTTCTCGCACATCACGGCTCGTCCAAAAATCGACGTCGGCTGTCGAGCCTGGGCCGCGATTTGTTTCATAGCGTGGAACTTCCGGGCTCTCCCCTTGGGAGGTATCTGGACGAATGGCTTCGATGAGACGCTCCACAATCCATCCATAGTAGGGAGCCAGAAACAGATCTTTGATGTTTGCAGGAGAGCGAACTTCGACCTTTCTATCAAGAGACTGGTGAATAATTGCTGCTACCTGCGGAAAGAGGACATGCGCGGATACGCCACAATCCTTTTGAGATACATAACTGTGGGTCAGAGTCTTTGCAAGATCGAACACCAATTCCTGTAACCGCCTCCGCGCCCTAAACTCATCCAGATTCACTTCATCAATTCGACCAGGGCCACTAAGAGACAACTTCCCCTTCGTGTTGACGTGCAGCCCTTTGACATCGACCTCTGGTGGAATACGTCCCGGCTCTAATACCAAAGAGGGAACCGTAGCCCAATCCACCGTCACACGATTACGGATTGCCTGCGTGTACCCTTCAACTCGCGGAAACTTAATTTCATACTGCGCTTTTCCTGGAACTGCATGAACGTGGAAGCGTTTGACCTTCGACTTGGGTTGGCCCTGCGGCGAGGATTTGAAGGGGATCACTTCGAAAGGCACACCAAAGACCTTGGCTACTTCCTCCGTCAGCTTATCGTCAGGGCCAAGTTCATAGCTCGCTCGACGCAGCCCTCGACCGACAACCTGCTCACAAAGAAGCTGAGACATGAACGGCCGAAGCCCGATAATATGCGTCACCGTGTTGCAGTCCCATCCTTCCGTGAGCATACCCACACTGACGATACACCGTACATCTCGACCCGGGGGGTGATCAGGACGATCGAGCTTCTCAGCCAGATCCTTGAACCCATCAGGATAAATCGGCCGCCCAACTCGGTCTGTCGGCCATGCAAGCTTCCCCACCGTATCAAGCGTGAATCTCATCCAGCGAACTTCATCGTTCTTGGACTCGCCAGAATCCGACTCATGAACAACCTTCGAATCCACACGGATCGTATGTTGCCGGCCATTGTTCTTAAAACTCTCGATTTTGACTGGCGGGATTCCGGTTGGCGCTTTGTCTTCAGCCAGCCACTCATACAGCACTTTGGCAATCTGCGTGTTCTTGCACACAAGAATGAAGACCGGTGGCCGAGGGTCTTCTCGATTCGCAACCCAGTCTTCTCGTTCCTTCTCCCAGAGCCCACCGAGCATCGCGATCGGATGATGGGCGTACTTCAAAATCGCCTCAGGCTTTGGACTCGCCTTCTTGCCGCCTCGTTCTGCAGGCGTGAGTTGCGGGAGAATCCAATGCCAAATATTGAAGTAGCCGGGAATCTCCTTGCCGGTCGTGTCACGTACAGCAAGCTGTGGGATTTTCACCAAGCCTGATTCGATCGCGTCAATCAAACTGAAATCGCTTACCACCCAGGAAACGGCCGGTTGGTGTCCTGGCCGACTCGCCCAAGAAAGTAGGGTGTTGCGGAGAGATCGAGGCAGAAGTTAATCCCTCGCAGCTTCTGAATACGATCGAGCCCATCAACCCAGACCGTCGCTTCCTTAAAGAAATCATCCGCCTCTTCGTCCTCTCCGAAAAGATCATCCTCATCTTCATCTTGCTCTTCCCGCACGATACGGTAGGCATGATGTGCTTCGTCGTTCATGACGAGGATGTTCTGCTTGCCCCCCACTTCGCGGCCAAGAATGCGATTCACTAAAGCCGTATCGCTTTCGACATACCGCCTTGATTCAACCGTCACCTTCTTCAGTGTGCCGTCATTCTCACGTTCTTCTCCTAGAACCGTCAGAATCCCAGCGGCCACCTGCCGCTCAAGATCTTCCAGCGTCAAATACCGCTTTCCTCTGGCCGTCGTCGTCTTAGCACTGATGGTAATGGTCTCTTTCGTCCGGACCTCAACTCCGGCTTTGTTGACTCTCGCACCGACCCCACCAGTCTGAATCGCTTGAGGTTCAAACACATGCCAGTTCGTCACAAGTACCCGGCCTTGCGTCAGGAGCGGCATCAAGTGGGAAGGAACCAGGTCGCGTGTACGGTACAGACTGGCCTCCCCTATTTCTGGATCCAACTCACGAAGCCGGCTCTTAATCGTCACATTTGGACAGACAACCAACACCACATCGGAGAATCTTGCGTCACTTCGATCATTGACCTTATTGAGAATGCTCCACGCAGCCAACATCCCCATCACGGTCGTCTTCCCAGACCCCGTCGCCATCTTAGAGGCATATCGCCGAAACCCCATGAAACCCTGCGTACGCTTTTCCTCGCTGAGTTCTTCTTGCGGGACTTCGATGCCCTGGCGGAAGTCAGACCGAGCCTCACAGAGAAAGATGACCGTTTCTACTGCATCGAGTTGCGCAAAGAAGAGGCGCTGCGCCCGCCCATCGCGCCGCCACCACTGCAAGAGCTCAAGGGTGGTTCTCGTCACGCCGGGATAGCCATCTGATCGCCACTTCTTCACTTGAGCCCGAATGCGATTCACCAATTTCAGCTCGATGGCTGTCCCAGCGACCGTTCCATATTCCTTTTCCGGCCGCACCTTGGGGTCACGATAGAAATACATCGAAGGGCGACGGCCAGGCCGTTGCTCGGGCTCTTCGCCTTCCACGATATGCCAATGCTCTTTGGGCTCTTCGAAGGGAGAATTCAGAATGGGCTGTGGGACTTCGTAGGCGCTCATGGTCAAAGAGGAATAGACGCGCGCTCAGGCGGCAAATTTGATCACACTCAATTCAGCAGCCTCATCCACCGCATCGAGTATTGTTTCTACGACCGCCATGACGGAATCCTCAAAGGAGTATTCCGTGCAGTTGTCACAGAGCAGGACGGGCAGGCTCTTAATCACGACAATAGACCGGTCGCTGTGCTTAAACGGCAAGTCTGTCGTCTCCCGTTGCATGTGCCCTCCACAGACTCGGCATCTCATGGGTTCTTCCTCCTGGTTCTGAAATCCGGTTCCCACTCGCGAGGACTCGGCCGGTACACCGTTACGATGCGGACATTGTCTCCCGGAACATCGGTCGCAATCTGGAGATGCGCCGCCCCTTCATCCGACTGACACAGGATCAAATAACTCGGCAAATACTTGTCATCGGGATAGGACTCGATGATGTCATAGGTCTCCACAGCACGGAGAAGAGCATCCCGACGAATCGTGCGTCCCTTCAGCCGCATCTGCACATGATACGTCCACAGTATCCGTCGCTCTCGTATGCAGCGTTGGATAAAAGTGAGCGGATTCTCCGGAATGATACGCTCGCTGACCATTTAGAAACCAGTCCTCAAATCGGGGCGCGTCACAGCTTCTTCACCACCAGCAATTCATTCCCTCGATCGTCAATCACTTTCACGGCAATCTGTTTGTGCTCGCCTGCCTCGAACGGCGCGCTCGTCGTCCCGGAAAGATGATCCCACACGGATTCTTCATATTCGCCCTTGAGGGCTTTCTTCAGATTGTCCCAGGCGCTGGTGCGGGGAAAGAAAGCTTGCGAGACATGAAAACAGAGGTCATTGTAGTCAGTATCAAGGAGCCAGGCCGGTACATCGTTACCGCTTCGGTGCGTCACGTCCATCGTAATGGGATCGAACACATCCAGACCGAGTAGCTCGACTTCGTATTGTTTATCCTTAGTCCGAATAACCTTAATCTCTGGCTGCCCACAGACGCTGAAGATTTGGCTCGACCGCATATTCTTGAGCAAGTCGCCCATCATCAAGTCCGGCGTGGCTTGGACATAGGTGGCCGGAACACCCATCACATCCACACATTTCTCCACCAACGTGCGCGCGTTCGGCTGGATGGCAAAACCGATGACGTAGAGATGGGTGTAGTTCTTCGCATGGGCCTCGCGCGCTGCTTCATAGACCAGCTTCTCACTCACCGCGCCGTTCTCCGGTCCAAACACCAATGCCACGGCCTTTTCCTGGCCATTGATGATCAATGCCTCGGCGGACAGCGAGAGTGACTTCGCAGGAGGTCGGACGTTCTTGAAGGTGACGGTCTTGTTGCCTTCTAATCGAAGAACTGGGCTCTTGCGGAGCACTTCAAGCATCCGGTCGACAAAGGAACCGTAGGCTTCGCTTGAGACAACCCCGGAATCTTCGATGCCATCGCCTTCCCAATCTACTGGTGTCGGGATAGTCGCTTCGACGCAGAAGGGGCCAGTGACCCTGGTGATGCCATTCTCAACTTCCGGCCGATCCACCAGCACTTCTTCAGCCGGTGGTTCGTTGTTCGCAATGCTGCCAAGCGTAATGTGCGGAACGATGCCGCCAACCTCTTCACCCTTCTTGTTCTGCTTGCGCTTGTAGGTGAATCCGCCGGCCGGACCGCGATGCAGGTCTTTCAGTTCGTACCAGGGGAACGTTGCCGTCAGGAGTCGTTGCCGAGCCAAAGCTAGCGGTACGCGGCTGGTATCTGCCGTAATCCACCGCCTGCCCCATTGCTCGGCGACATAGGCAGTAGTTCCGCTGCCACACGTGGGATCAAGCACCAGATCACCTGGATCGGTGGACATGAGAAGACATCGATCAACAACCTTCGAATTTGTTTGAACAACGTAAAGCTTGTCTGAAGCAAAACCGGCAATTCCCGTGTCATCCCAATTGTTATCAAGCGGGCTAACAGGAAAATCGCTCCAATGGCGAACGTAGTAAAGTCCAGTTGTGGCTTCAAGGCGGTTTAAACTGACCAGTCGGTTCAACCCATCAACGGTAGTTTTCCAATTCCGCTCTGCCCCAGGATGGTAGCGCTTTCCATTGAACTCGAACTCAACAGTTGTGAATTGACGAAACCCCTGGCTGGTTAAATTGTCTAATCGGTAAAGCTTGGCACCCGGAGGCAACAGTGTAAGATCATCTCGCTCTTCCTTGGTCATAGGTCGTCTGATACCACCGGGAAGTTCAACGCGAGAATAGGCGCTATCGTCGCTGCCAGCAGTCGCCTTAAGTTTGAATAATGGATGATATTTAGTTCGCTCTCGATCTCGGCCATACCACAGAAGATAGTCGCAAGGAGACCCGAGTAGCTCACTTGTTGTTCCGCCTGACTTTTTAAAAACAATCAACCCGCAGAAATTCTCCGCCCCAAACACCTCATCCATTACTTCCCGAACATGGTGCAAGTTCTCGTCGCTGATCTGGACAAAGATACTGCCGCTCGGGGTGAGCAGATCGCGGGCAAGGAGCAGCCGGTCGCGCAGATACGTCAAGTACGAGTGCAGTCCCAGTTCCCACGTATCCCGATAGGCCTGAACCATTTCGGGCTCGCGGGTCATGTCTTCATCGTCGTTGTGACTCACGTCTCGCTTGCGAACGAAGGGCTGGAAGTTGCTGCCGAACTTCACGCCGTAGGGCGGGTCCATATAGATCATCTGCACTTGGCCGCCCAGGCCTTCGTAGTGCAGCATCGAGTTCATCACGACGAGCGAATCGCCAAGCACCATCCGGTTGGTCCAGTCATCCTGATACTCATACGATTTCAACACCTGATCGGTAATCGAGTGCTGTGGATCGCCGAAGAGGGCGAACATGTCCTCTTGCTTGTCGGTCTTGTGTCCGGCCAGCGTTTCGATGATGGCTTTAGTGGAGAGCCGCTCATGGATAAAGAGCGGCAAGGTTGGCACATCAAAAGAAAGCCGCTCGACTTTCCCAGCCCAATTGAGGAAGGGCTTGCTCAGGCTCTTGAGCTTGGATGCGGCGGCTTTTGCTTCTTCGAGGCTTTTCGCGTCGAGGACTTGCTTGATGAGAGCCTCCCCCTGCTCACGAGCCGGGTTCTTGGCGTCCCAATCCAGGGCAGGTGAGAGCGATGAATCGTAGCGGTAGGTCTTCGGAGATTTCTTCTTCTTAAACTGTGCCTGCGTCCCCACCTCCGGTCGCATGAGGCTCTTCGCCTCAGGATGCTTGTAGGGAGCGGTCTGGTTCGCCTTTGCAGCAGACTTGGCTTTCTTGGCCATTCACCTGGTCCTTAGTGGTGGATACGAACAATTGCGCCGAAGGATACCCTGTTAGGGCAAAGAAATCATCTGGTGGTCTCTAATGGAGAAATGGGTAAGACTAAAGAACCGGGGTAAGAGCAGCATTCCAGAACGTTTAGTGAGCAGGGCCTAGCCGGCTTTTGGCTTTCGGAATCTCCATCATGGCCTTGAGACTTTTCATACTGACCGGCTGGTTCTCAAACGCCATGGACTGGACCACGCGGTCCAGTAGAACTTTCCGATGCGTCGCAGCGACCTTCGCGGGCGTGTTGTGTTCCTCTCGCCACGCGCGTAGCTTGGCATCCGACTCGTCAGCGTTTATGGAAACGATCATGAGCCGGTTTGATAAATCACAGGCCGGTACCGTGGACGGGGAATGGGTTTGCCTTCGGCACGGGCGGTTTCTAGCCAAGCCTTCTTGGCCAGTTGCGCCTGCTTGAGCGCTTCCGCCGGTGTTTTGCCAAATGCCGAACAGGCACCGAGATCAGGAATGTCGGCAATGTAGCCCTTGTCGGCATCGCTGTAGAAGATGTTGATGTGATAATCCTTCATGGCTCATCTCTCATTTCAAGCGGTAGATTATACCGTTCCACGAGTCCAGATCCCTTTGCGAGTGGGCAGAAGCATACCGTTTTCCTGAAAAGAAATCATCGAGCATCTGCTGTTGGGACTGAATCACATGAGACATGAAGAGGCATGGTAAAAGGCACAACAAGTCTCCGCCGTGCGAGGCGGAACCCAAAAAATGAGTCAAGTTATCAGTCAACCTTCCTGAAGCTCCGTGTGCGGGTTAGCTCTCAGATGACATCGTAATGCACACAGACAGACTCCTCCATTTCCACAAAATGTGCTCTCAGTTCGACGCAACTTCATAGACCAGCGTCACCGTTGCCTCAATCTTCAGTTCCCCCGGTGAGATCGGCACATCACCTGCGCCCGACTCCATTGCCATGCGTGCCATGGCAGCAGCGGGCCTGATCATATGGCCACCCTCATGAATTGATAGCACCCGCGCGAGTTTCACCTGCAGCGCCTCGCTCAGCACCGCTGCTTTCTCGCGCGCCTTGTCCGCCGCCTGCTTCAGGGCATTCAGACGTACCGATCGTTCATCGCGCAACCCCCAGTGCAATCCCTGAAAGCTATTCGCACCGGCCTTCAAGACTTCTTCGATCACCGCGCCGACTCTGTCAAGAATGCGGATTTCCACCGTCACCATATTGCTCACGACGTAGCCGACAATTTCCGGAGAAGTAGGCTGCACATCAGCCGGACGACTCGGCGGCGGTCGATATTGCGGGGAGACTGTAAAGGACGAGGTTTGGATACGTTCCTTGTCAATCTGCAGATCTCGTAGCCGGTCCATGACTTTGCTCATAACGGCGCTGTTCCGCTTCTGCGCTTCGGTGAGTGATTTGCCGGCAGTCTCCAAGCCGAACGTCACAAAAGCCGTATCCGGTGCGTGCGTCACCGTCCCGGTTTCGCTGACCGTGAGGGTCGGCGTCTCGGGCTTCGTCTCATCATGCGCCAGCGTCATAGCCGGAGCCCCTAACAACAGCACTAACAGCCAAGCGATCAACATGCTCGTCCTCCTTTCATCTCATCGACAGAAGCACTCATCTCGTCATGGCTCGTCCACACATCCAAGCGATGTGTGGCAGCATAGCGGCCCTTCAACGATGACGCAAGAAACGCGGCCGCCTCACTGCTACTTGACCCAGCCGACGACATGCGGCATCTTCTCTCTGACAGGCTTGATGAGACAGGACCTCATGGCTATGACCTCGACCATGCTTCCACTTGGTACCACAGCACCGCCATTCGCCTTGCACGACGTAGTGAGCGGGCAACGGTATTCCCTCGACTCGTTCGCCGCCAAGACAGGGCTGCTCGTCATGTTCATCTGCCGCCACTGTCCCTATGTGGTGCACATCGAGCAGGAACTTGCCCGACTTGGACGTGACTACCACGACACGAGCTTAGGGATCATGGCCATCAGCAGCAATGACCCGGTCAGCTATCCCGATGATGCACCGCCGCAGCTCAAAGAAATGGTCGTACGCCTGGGCTTAACCTTTCCATTCTGTCACGATGAGACACAGGAGATCGCAAAGGCCTATCGCGCTGCCTGCACCCCAGAATTCTATCTTTTTGGTGAAGATCGTCGACTGGCCTACCATGGACAACTCGATGAGAGTCGGCCCGGCAACAACAAGCCAGTCACCGGCCAGGATCTCCGCTCAGCCATCCAAGCAGTCCTCACCGGCAAATCGGTCGAGGGTACCCAAAGACCCGGCATTGGCTGCAGTATCAAGTGGAAACCGGGCAATGCCCCACCTTACGCTTGAAAGGCCGTTGCAGGAACCCATCCGCATCGTGCCAAAATCCTGAAAATTCGTTCAGCGCCCAATGGCCTACCCCACCTAGAACGCATCTATCCATCAGGCGTCAACACGGTCATACAACGACGACCGATACATCACTCATTCAATCAGCGAATGATTCCAGATGGTTACCCAAAACTATGCCTTCAAGGTGAGCATGACATGAGAATTCTTATTCCCCATCTTCTGTGGATAACCATGTGAACAAGTATCGACATTCTTCCAAATACAGTGCAAATGGCGTGTACATTCATCAAATCGCCTACTTTTTAGGCATCCGCCACATATTGGACAAGCCACAACTAATAGTGGTTCTTCTCTACGTTCATTACTTTCTTGCATATTCCTAGGAAATTATCTTGACATGAATCCGTCAGCCCTCGCTGAGACCTGTACCATCCCCACCAATCCCCTAGTTGTCCACAGGTTCAACACATTTCTGGGGATGACGGCTCTCAGTATCAGTAGCGAGGTTTCGTATCTGTCAAGGGGACGAGGAGAAAAAGACGGCTCCGTTGAATGGAGAAAAAGATCTAGCGACCACATCATAAGACCAGGGCCAAACGGCTGGCCAAGGCACTCAATCCGGAATAATAACGCAAAATCCATTAAGATCATCGACAGCGCGCTCGGAGCATGAGGAAGACTCTATCAGAGAGTCATAGAGCATGATTGCTCCTCTCTTGGTGGAATGCGAATATAAGTCACTGAGTCCACCTCGGCACGGCCGGACTCCTGGCCGCCTCCATTCAGCAGGCCATTCCACCAACCCAGAAACGAGTCAGAGAAACTGCGATGTACACGCGATGGAGACTGGGGAATCGGTCACGCTGGGAATGGTCAGGAAGCGCGAAAGATAAGACAGACAGCGGGGCTTCACACCAGACGTTATCACCTCGGGCACAATGAGGATAGGAGTGAAGCAACATAGATTTCGTACGAGATATGAGCCATTTCCCATCCCCCAGAGGCAGCCGGATACAGTCCCATCGAAGAACGCCTCAATGAGGTCGACAGTCGTTTGCTTTGTTGTAGTGGGCCAGGGATATGGAGCCATCTCAAGGGAGCCTATGCCGATCCGCATAAGACCCGGTCATACATGGTCAATGGGCCGTCACGCATTGCTCCACCGTCGATGATGGGATATTGTTCACGATCCTTGAAGGTGTGTTGTGCGGATAGAAGATGGCAGATCCGGTCCTTAGTTATGGTCCGCCTAAACGTGGTGAGACCTTCGACGAGAAAAACTCCATGATCAGTCGGCGCACCATCATTCAATCACTTGGTCTTCTTACCGCAGCCACTCTGCTTGGCAGCGCAAAAGAAGCTGTTGCGATGGCGAATCGTCAAGACGTGTGGTTCATGCCAGACGAGAGTGCCCCACACGAACGCACCTGGATGGCCTTTGGTGCCAGCCAAGAAATATGGGGCAGAAAGCTCTTACAGGATGTTCAGCGCAATGTGGCGACGATTGCCCTCACCATCGCCAAGTACGAGCCAGTCTCGATGCTGGTTCGTCAATCTGACCTACCACGCGCCCAACAACTGATGGAGGACAAGGTTGATCTGATTGTCTGCCCGCTTGATGATGTGTGGGTGCGTGACACCGGTCCGCTTTTTGTCGTGACGGAACAAGGTGGCAAAGCTGGGATTGATTTCAACTTCAACGGCTGGGGAGAGAAGCAGGACTGTGACGACGATGCTGCAGTCGCCGCGTTCGTCGCTCAGTGTGCTGGTGTGCGCCGCATTCAGACCGACTTGGTGCTTGAGGGCGGTGGGATTGAGGTCGACGGACACGGCACGGCGATCATTACCGAGAGTTGCGTGCTCAACGAAAACCGCAATCCTGGTGTCAGCAAAGCCCAGTGCGAGCGGGAGCTGAAGCGGTTACTTGGCTTGGAGAAGATCATCTGGTTGCCTGGCATCAAGGGCAAAGACATCACCGATGGACACACTGATTTCTATGCGCGCTTCGCGCGCCCAGGGACGGTGATCGTTGGCTATGATTCTGATCCGAGATCCTTCGATCATGCGGTGACAAAACAGCACCTGAAACTGCTGCGCGGAGCCACGGATGCCGAAGGCCGAAACCTGGACATTGTGGTGCTGGAGGCACCTTCAAGGGTTCGAGAGAAGTTTGCCAATGACGACTTCGCCGCCGGCTACATCAATTTCTATGTCTGTACTGGCGCAGTGATTGCCCCTGAGTTTGGTGATCTACGAACCGATGCGGCAGCTCAACGCGAACTGCAACGAGCGTTTCCTGGGCGCGACGTGGTCCAGATCAACATTGACGGAATCGCAGCTGGTGGCGGAGGTATTCATTGCACGACACAGCAAGAACCGAAAGTCTAACACGTCAATCCAGGGGACTACCTCCGGCAGCCGCTGATTTCCAACGTTAATGCGACGGAGCTGAGGATCGCTTTATGATGGTGCGATCTCGGCGCCGAACTTCCGCACGTGGCCATTCCACGACCGTCAGAATCCGATCCAAAACAGAAGTCCACGACTGACGGGTTTCAGGTACTCGCGCAACAGACCAGACTCGTAGAAAGCCTGAAGCATCCTGTAAATGGACACAGAATATGGCGGGCCACGGACAGGCGAATCCTTTCCTGTGGGTCATGGCTCTCATTGACTGATATCGCCTACAAGAAGGAGGGGCGCAGTATGATATTCGAACAGCTCAATCCCAATGCCTGCCGGACCTATCTGATCGGCGACGAGAAGAGTCGAGAGGCCGTCCTCGTCGACCCGGTTCTGGAGCACGTCGAGGACTACCTGAAGACGCTGGATCAACGGAAACTCACGCTGACACATGTCATCGATACGCACACCCATGCGGATCATATTTCTGGTGGAGCCGCGCTCAAGGATCAGATTGGCTGTCAATATGTCATGCACCAAAAGGCTCCAGCCCGCTGCGTGACCTTTCACCTGACGGACGGATTTGAATGCCACCTCGGCAATATTCCAGTCAAGGTGATGACCACGCCGGGTCATACGAAAGACAGCCTTGCGCTCGTGTTTGAGGATCGCATTCTGACTGGAGATGTCCTGTTTTTGGACGATGCTGGAGCCGGCCGTACGGATCTGCCCGGTGGTGATCCAGGCGAACATTGGGACAGCATGCAGCGGGTGCTCGGCCTGCCTGATCACCTCATCGTGTATCCGGCCCACGAGTACCGGGGACGCCAACCATCGAGTTTAAAAGACCAGAAACTCCACAATCCCAATTTGAAACCTCGCACCAAACAGGAGTACATCGACTACCTCGAAGGGCTCACACTCGGTCCCGCCGATTGGATGAAGGAGGTGCTGAAGGCCAACTATGCCTGCGCACGTGATCCTAAGGCGGCCTGGATTCCGGTCGATGTGCCTGCCTGCGAGGTCAAAGGAACGTTGGAAATTGGGGCGAACGATCAGCTGGTCGTCGGAATTCCTGTGGAGGACGTCTCTCGTAAACTCGCTGTAGGAGCCAGCCTGTTCATGCTCGACGTGCGTGACCGTCACGAGTTGAGCGAGGAACTTGGTCATATCAAAGGGGTGACCAACATCCCGGTCGCCAAGCTTTCACATCGACTGTCTGAGTTGGAGACCTATCGCGATCGAGAGATTGTCGCAATCTGCAAAGCAGGAGGGCGAGCCCATACCGCCGCGCAGATTCTCATGCAGGCAGGTTTCCCGAAAGTCCAGGTCATGATGGGCGGGATGCAGGGATGGAAACAGGCGGGGTTTCCGACGGAGAAGTGAAGGGTCGGCGATCGAGAGATTTCTGAAGTGCAGGACGGGCAACGGACAAGGGGGCACGGACGACGATGGACCAATGACCATTGACCATGCAGGATTAGCCCTTCTGTCGGGGGGATTGATCGGTCTTGCGTTGGGAGCCACTGGCGGGGGAGGTTCCCTCCTGGCAATTCCGCTTCTGGTATACCTGCTCGGCATGAAGGTGCAGCCGGCTACTGTTCTGTCGTTGATGGTGGTTGCGGCTTCGGCATTGATCGGCGTGTATCAACGAAGAGAGTCCGGTGAGGTGAGGGTGAAGCCCGGATTGATCTTCAGCATCACCGGCGCAACCGGCGCGTGGGTTGGGGCACTTGGCCATCAGTTCGTGCAGGGGGAAGTGGTGCTCCTGCTATTCAGTGGCGTAATGATTGTGGCGGCTTGGCGGATGTGGCGAAGCAGCGGTCAAATCGACAGCCAATATACCGGCGAGAGCTGCGCGGAACGATTTCCTCGTTCCTGCTGGATCAAGGTTTCGCTGATCGGTGCTGTGGTCGGTCTGTTGACTGGATTCTTCGGTGTCGGCGGTGGATTTGTGATTGTGCCGGCGCTGAGCCTGGTGCTCGGGTTTCCCATGAGAATGGCCGTGAGTACCTCTCTGCTGATCATTGCGCTCGTCGCCGTGGGAGGCCTCGTCGGTCATCTGCAGACGGGACAGATGGATTGGTTACTCGCCGGTCTCTTGCTGCTGGGCAGCGCGGTGGGTATGACCGGGGGATCGTGGATCGTTCGACAGGTCGCGCCGATAACACTGACAAAGAGTTTCGCAGTCTTCGCCATCGGGGTCGCCATCATCATGTTGATTCACAACGGCCTGAAACTGTTTGGGGCGAACGTCTGATCTATCCGTCATAAGCCACGTCTGGCCAGGTGTGAATGGCATCTGGTTCGAGATTCGCAAGCTTGCCCCCTCGGCTCCATCCGAGTTCGAGACGTACAGGAAGACATGTGGGCAGGTTTTGTGGACACCGAGACGTGTGTTCGGTAACTGTTCAGCGACCCTCCCCCAGCTGACTCAGACCCACTTCAGCCAAGCGTAGCGCTAAGCGAGCACCATCTCTCATGAACGGCAGCTTTCTGGCACGGAGAGTGCCCTAGCGACTGTCGTCTACTGGCCGATGGCAGTCTTCGACCCAAAGCAGAAGTCCACGACTGACCGCTATCAGAAGCATAAGAACCCATAGTCAATGGTCGATGGGCCGAACTTATTGCATCACCCGCGACTGCGAGCGCAACCGCCCAAAATGCTCCTCCACTGGCGACTTAGGTCCGGATTCACACCGCGACGTTCCGAAATCATACGAGAGAATTCTTTCTTCTCCGAAATACCACCATTCCACTGGTCGCCCCTTGCGCTGCCTTTTCCTCCCCTCTACAATACGCCTCCCTGCGAGACCCCTATGCCATTCTCGATTCGCCCCTTCCCTCTGCTTCCAGTGCGGCACAAGGCAAACACCTATCATGCTGGCTTGATGTTTCGCAGAGTTCTAAGTTTTATCCTGATAACCCTTTGCCTTTCTTTTACTACCTTCCAAGCGAAAGCCCGTGGCGCCGAAACCAATACAACAAACTGTGATACCCAAACCGAAGGCCAATGGGCTTGGGTTGATCGTTCAGGGAAGAACAGAACTCATGAGGAGCTTCAAAACATTCTAAAACAACACCAGACTTGGTTTGATACTGCGAAAAAAGAAGGTAAGCAAGCAGACCTCAGCGGCACGAAGCTGAAGAGGGCAGATCTGCATTCGGTAAATCTTTCGGAAGCCAACCTTACCGACAGCGATCTGAGCTATACCGATCTCACGCGTGCCATACTGAACCAAACAAATTTGAGAGGAACAAACTTGCAGTGTGCACGATTGAATGAGACCTATCTTCAGGGCGCCGATCTCACAAATGTGGACCTTTCTCGCACCATCATCTCATCGAAGTCCAATTTTGCTGGGACCATACTTGTTAGAGCCTCTCTAAAAGGACAAATTCTTCACGACATCAACTTTAGTAGTGCAGATCTGACGGAGGCAGATTTGAGTGCCACAAATCTAACGAATATGGCATTCACTGACGTAAATTTTCGCGATGCAAATCTAAGAGGCGCTCTTCTCGTTCATACTAATATGAGTGTGGCACACTTAGAAGGTGCGGACCTCTTCGGAGCAACCTACGAAGTCGACACCCATCCAAAGACGAGTTCCATCGCCTATGCGAAAAATATTGAGTATATGACCTATGAAAGTGACCCAAGTTCGTTAGCTCACCTTCGGGCCGAGTTCAAGGTCGCCGGATTTCGAGATCAAGAGCGAAAGATCACGTTCGCGCTCAAGTCTCGACAGGTAGAAACCTTGTGGGAAACCTGCGAAAACGCCAAAGGCAATTGTTTTGAATACTTCGTGAATCGCTACCTCTTTGACCTCACATCACAATACGGCATGAACCCCGGACGTGTCTTACTAACCATTCTGACAATTTTTGGGGTCTCAACCGTTCTATATTGGGGGTTGATCCATTTTTCAAAAGACTCTGGCCTCTCAATCAACGTTCCCCTAGATCACGATCGAACCAACCAACCACTCTGGCTAAAGGCAGACCTCAGCAAGGATGGACAGCTGATTAGAGAGAGCGGGGTCGAAACCAAGAAGGGGTATAAGGTCCTGCCTCGTCAACTTCACCAATTTAAGAACCTGGCTTATTGTCGGGAATGGATGCGCCGAGAGCGTGCACTGCTATGGGTTTCTTTTGTCTTTAGCCTGATGAGCACATTCAACATCAAATTCAGAGATGTGGATTTTGGACGCTGGCTCAAGCAACTCACGACCAGGGAATACGAGATCAAAGCCGTAGGGTTCGCCAGAACCGTCTCTGGTATCCAGGCTCTTTTGAGTGTGTATTTTATTGCGCTGCTGCTTGTCACATACTTCGGCAGACCGTTTGAGTAAGCCTATATGCCAGAGACACAGCCTTGGTTCAAAGCATAGACCAAGGGGTCAGACAGCTAAGAATTATCCTTGATACCTTCACCGCAGTCGGCAGCTTAATACCGGACCATCAATGCACCAGGGCTGAGGGCCGCTTTATGGCAGTGTGATCTCGGCGCCGAACTTCCGCTCGTGGCCGATAGCGGCCATCACGGCTGGTCAATCTTGCCGTACCTTCAGCAACGCTACCACGCAGAGCTTTCATGAAACGGCCACGTGAAGAGATATCGTTTGAGCCGCAAGTTCTTGCAGCATGACTTGCACTGATCCACCTTTACCATGCATACGCTTCCGGTGCGGCCCCACCCGAGCCTGGAAACATCTCATCCAGCTGCTTCAAGGTGTCCTGGTCAAGAACAAGACTCAGTGCCCGCATCGCCCCTTCCAGCTGTTCCATGGTGCGTGGCCCAATGATCGGTGCCGTCACTGCCTTTTGATGCAGCAACCACGCTAAAGCCACATCGGCCGGTCGTTCGCCGATCTTCCCGCACAACACCTCGTAGGCTTCCAATTTTGGACGAGACTTGACCACCTCTTTTTGTAGGTCCTCGTCGGCTCGACGCCCACTCCCTGCGGATTGCAGGACCCCGGCCAAGAGCCCACGCCCTAGCGGACTCCACGGGATCAGACCAATCCCATAGGCTTCACAGGCAGGAATAACTTCCAGCTCGATCGTACGTTCGTTGAGATTATAGAGGCTCTGCTCGGAGACAAGCCCAAAGAAATGGCGGCTGCGCGCCGCTTCCTGAGCCTGAGCCAAGTGCCACCCGGCAAAGTTGCTGCTGCCCACATAAACCACCTTGCCTTCTCTGACTAACTGCTCCATCGCTTGCCAAACTTCTTCCCACGGTGTTCCGCGATCGACATGATGCATCTGATACAGATCGATCCAGTCTGTTTGAAGTCGGCGCAGACTCTCTTCACAAGCTTGCTTGATATGGCGGGCCGAAAGGCGAGACTGGTTGGGCCACTCCCCCATGCGGCCGAATACTTTGGTAGCCAGCACGACCTTCTCCCGACGACCTCCACCCTGTGCGAACCACCGGCCAACGATCTGCTCGGTCCAGCCTTCACCGAGCTTCCACCCATACACGTTGGCGGTATCGAAAAAGTTGATGCCGAGTTCCAAGGCGCGATCCATGAGGGCAAAGCTATCCTGTTCGCTGGTCTGCGGCCCAAAATTCATGGTCCCGAGACAGAGCCGACTGACTTTCACGCCCGATCGACCAAGATGCCTATATTCCATGGGCCGACTCCTTTATCTCTGGAAAGACCATGAGCAGCGCGTGATCCCACAGGGCAGAGGGTCACCCACTCCCCACTCTACTTAATAGCCCCGCCCGGTACTCCCACCACGCCCCATCCGATCGAGAGGGAGCGCTTCATAGCGTTGTTTGAGGTCCGGATGTTCGTTGAGGTAGTGCTTGACCGCAGTGTCGTCGGCAAACACGTCAGGACTCCGCTTGCGATATTCTTCAAGCGTCAGATCGTGCTTCGCCAGGAGCGCCGTGAGCTTGGCATTGATGTCCGCTCCCATTTGTTGCATGTGTTCCTGTGACGGGCGCTGTCCCTCACCATAACCTGCGCCCCCTTTGAAATAGTTTGTCATCATCTCACCGATCTCAATCCGTGCATTGACGAATTTCTCCACTTCAGCCAGCTCAGCGGCACACGCAATTCCCGCAAATAACAATAGGCCCAACGAGACAATGATGGCCCGACACCTAAGATTCATGGTCTAGATTCCTTCCCTAGTAGGTTACCCATGACACATCCTCAGACAATACTCTCTTCCAGATCTTGCAATTGTTCAGACGTTGACTGGAATGAGAGTGAATGCATTATCCTTCATTGTCGCTGTTGTTGTACGCCGAAGGGATGCCGTAGCGTTTGCACTTTTCCCAGAGCGCCTTTCGGGACAGCCCCAAAAGTTTCGATGCTGTCGTTCGACTCCCATCCACGCGCTCCAACACGGAAACGATATAGTCCTTTTCGAAGCCTTCTCGTGCAGTAGCAAGTGAGGTGAGAGAGAGATCTTTCTTCTTTTTTCCTCCGGTCAAGCCCTCGGCACAGAAGCCGCAAGATTCCTGGGGAACACCCCCCAGATATGGGCAGGATTGCAATCCACAGAGGTCAGCCGGCTGCACTGTCGTTCCGTCCCGTCCAAGCGCCACGGCCCGCTCAACCATATTTTCCAACTCTCGCACATTTCCCGGATAGGAATAGCGGAGCAACAATTCATGCGCCTGCTGGGAAAACCCACGCAGTTGTTTGTTCAGTTTCGCCGAGCATGTTTCGAGGACATGCTCGGCGATCACCAGAATATCTTCTTGCCGTTGTCTGAGCGGCGGAACGATGATCGGCACGACGTTGAGCCGGTAAAAGAGGTCTTCGCGGAACCGCCCCTGCGCCACCTCTTTGCGTAGGTCTTTCTGTGTGGCGCACACAAGTCGCACATCCGTTTCGATCGGCTCATTGCTCCCCACCCGTTCGAAGGTACGTTCCTGCAGGGCGCGCAACAGTTTCACCTGTACTACGGGGGAGATTTCGCCGATTTCGTCAAGGAACAAGGTCCCTCGATTCGCCATTTCGAATCGCCCACGTCGCTGGCGCAACGCGCCCGTAAAGGCCCCTTTCTCATGGCCGAAGAGTTCCGCTTCCAGCAGCGTCTCCGGCAACGCAGCGCAACTGACTTTGATCAACGGATACCCTTTCCGTGGGCTGTTCTGATGCAGTGCGTTGGCGACAAGTTCCTTGCCTGTTCCACTCTCCCCCACGATCAGGACGGTGGAATCGGTCTCAGCCACGAGCTTGATCTTGTCCAGTACACCGCGCATCTGACTGTTCGCCCCTAAAATGCCATTGAAGCAGAACTTGTCCTCGAGCTGATGTTTGAGATCCTGATTCTCCCGACGGAGCGCGATCATGCCACCGACCCGCTCAACGATCAGCAGTAATTCGTCCATCTGGAATGGCTTCGTGATGTAATCAAATGCCCCCAGCTTCATCGCCTCAACAGCCGTTTCGACGGATCCATGTGCGGTAATCATGAGCACCTCGGTCTGGGGCTCCTTACCTTTGGCCGTCTGAAGCACAGTCAACCCATCCACACCCGGCAATCGCAGGTCGGTGATCACCACGTCATAGGTCTTCTCTCGTATCGCTTCGAGCCCTTCCGTGCCGGTCGAAGCTGCCTGAACCTCGCAGCCGACAGCCTCCAAAGCATCCATCATGGAAAGACGCATCAAGGGCTCATCGTCGACCAGCAGAACAGTCAACCCTTTCATGTTTCCCTCTCCGCAAAGGAACGTTCTCGTGACACGGGCAGGCACAGCGTGAACGTCGTTCCTGTTCCAACTTCGCTCTCGACTAAAATTTTCCCGCCATGCCGCTCCACGATACCAAGGTTGACCGAGAGACCAAGCCCCGTCCCCTCTCCTTCCCCTTTGGTCGTGAAGAAGGGATCAAAGATCCGTGGGAGCACCGAGGCAGGAATGCCAGACCCCGTATCGCTCACCTCGACTCGGCAAATACCCTCAGCCACGGAAGTCCTGATCGTCAGCACTCCGCCATTTCTCATGGCCTGCACGGCGTTCAAGATCAAATTCATCAAGACTTGCTCGATCATATGCCGATCAACCATCACGCTGGGCAAGTCATGGGTTGGAAATGTTTCCAAATGAATGCGATTGGAGGCAAAGAGATGCGTGGTCAGCCCTAACACTTGGCCGACGATTCGATTGATATCAGCCGGGCTGAAAGCTGGTTCATGCTGCTGCGAAAAATCGAGCAACTGCCGAACAATCTTTTGAACACGACGGACGCCATGTTCCATGGAGGTCCAATACTCCTCTTGACGTGCCGGGGAAAGGGTCCCCTTTCGAAGGTTGTAGAGACAATTGAGGATTCCTCCGAGAGGATTGTTGATTTCATGGGCCACCCCAGCCGCCAGTTGGCCGATTGATGCCAGTTTTTCCGCATGACGAATCTGTCGCTCCAGCTTCTTGGTCTCCGTCATGTCACGCGCGATCCCAAGCACTCCAAGGATCTCCCCGTCGGCCCCTTGAAGGGGAGAGACACTCACCATGACGGCACGCACGTCACCGAGCCGAGTGACGACTTCGACCTCGTACACCTGCTTGGCCCCGATATCCAGTGTACTCTTGAGACGTCGCCCCCGATGACGCCGGGAGAGCAGTGAGAGATACGGCCGTCCGATCAGATCATCCTTGCGATAGCCCCACGCATTAACCTTACTGTTGACATAGGTAAACTGCTGATCCAGATCGAGCGTATAAATGACATCGTTGGCATTCTCGAGCAAATTTTCCAAGTACTGCTTGGTCTCTTCGATCTCTCTTGTGCGTTCTCTCACGTTCAGTTCAAGATCTTCTCGGTATGATTGCAGTTGACGCTCGAGCTTTTTCCGATCAGTAATATCGCGAAGCTGCACCATCACCAGCAATTGTTCAGTCCCATCGACCCGAATCAAGTCCATTTCCACCGGGATCTCATGGCGATCGGCATGGTACACCGTCATTTCCTGAGTGGTGACCTGCCGTTGCTCCGTACTGACATCACACAACCAGCCTGTGAAGGCTCGGTGGTGCGCATCCGGGACGATCTCGAGCACGTTCTTCCCGATGATCTCCGACTCGGCATAGCCCAAGACGTGTTGTTCTCGTTCATTCACGGCCACGACGGCCCCCGTCGCACTCACCATAAACACCGAATCAGCGACGAAATCGAAAAGGGACTTATAGCGGGCTTGCGATGCTGTCAGCTGCTGTGTACGCTCCGACACCGCCTGCTCAAGCCCAACCGTGTACCGCTGAAGTTCCAGCTCTAACCGGCGCCGTTCCGTCACATCTCGGACGAACGCACGAGAGTGGACCAGTCCCCCTCGTGCTTGATCGAAGAGTGCCGTCGCATGAATTTCCACGTCGATCGGTCGGTGATCTTTCGCCAACAGCATCGTTTCGATTGCGGCCTGCCCCACACAAGCCAGCTGCTCCAGAAAGTGGGACACCTGTGATTCCTGTCCGGTCGGCACGAGGTGCAAAAGCTTCATCCCCAACACTTCGTCATGGGTATATCCGAGTTTATCGAGGCCGGTTTTATTGACATGGACCAGCCGACCATCTCGATCAAATTGACAGATCATTTCCGGCGCATGTTCGATCAAATCCCGATACTTCTCTTCCAACTGTCGAACCTCTATCATCCGCTGTTCGATCTGCCCGAATGAGCGTTGCAGATTGCTCGCCATGTGATTGAACGCTTGAGCCAATCGTTCAATTTCGTCACCAGTCTTGATCTCCAGTCTTTGCTCTAAGCGTCCGCTCCCGATCTGCTGGACACCATCATGCAACATCCGGATCGGTCGAACGATTCGGCGGGCGACGATCACTCCTGTGACAGAGAGCACGAGTAACACCATCATGCCGAATAACAAGACCTTGACCATCAACTCCCCCAGTGGGGCAAACGTCTCTGATGGATCTTGGCGCACGACCGTAATCCAGCGCTTCCCACCAATACTGCCTGTTGCAAGCTGATCGGCAAACCGTACCGGAGCAAACCCGATCAGGGCGCGCTTGTTTCCGTGCGAGTCGTCAGCAGCGACTGCCCATCCTGGCTTCGGAGCCCCCAGCGTACTGACCAATTCAGAATCGATCGAGTGGGCTTCTGGCGGAAGCACAGGACAAATCACAACACCCCCGTCCGAGGTGAACAACATGGCATGGCCTGTTGCGTCGAACGAACCCTCAGCAATGGACTGAAACAATGTGTCACGTCGAAGAAGAATCGTCACGGCGCCGACCACCATCCGATGTTGATCATCCAAAATTGGTGCAGCGACGATGACGACGTGAGTCCCAAACGCTGGATCAAAAGCGATTTCACCCACATAAGGATGCGGGCTGCCGCCTTTTACCACAGCCTGCCACCAAGCGGTCTTGGCATAGGAATATTCGACCTGAGGAATCGAACTGACCACCAACGCTCCCTGTCCATCGGTTACCAAGATGCCGACATAGTCTGACTTTCGAATCTCGTGCCATCGAATCAAATAATTGGTGACAATCCGGTTAACGAAGAGGGGGAATTCGCTGCGCTTGTCTCGCTGTCTCCACCGCTGTTGCCAACCCTGGATAATGTCCGAAATGCTCTGAGCGTCTTTGCCCTCGTACGTTCGGTTGGCTTCCGAAACGGCGGTGCGAAGAAAGGGCGCGGTTGCGAGTTGTTGGGCCTCGTTCATGCCCCGCGTCACATGCATTTCGATCCGGCGGGCGGCCTCGACGGCCACTTCTTTGAAGTTCGTCCCCGTTGACTCCTGCAGGGCGCGTCGTTCTTCGACATATATGAGGGCAAGCATGAGGGTCAGCGGCAGGAGACCGACCATCACGATCGCCGCGATGGTCTTCTGCTGGAGACTGTGAGACCGGCTCCAGAGATTCATACAGGTGCCTTTGAAGGGCGAGCTACCTCAGCATACTGCGGCTGGATCTCGAAATTCCAGACTGCCAAACATGATCTGGACGAATTTCAGAATCTGTTGATCTGACGAGCTGATGAATACCATCCATTTCCGACAAGTCGACAAATCAACAGATCAACAAATTCGGCTATGACCGTTTCAAAAGGCGACCCGAGGCTCCCGGCCACAAGAGTAAGAGTGGACTGGCCACGAAGACTGATGAATAGGTGCCGAAAATCACACCCCAGAGCAGTGCAAGTGAGAAATCGTGCAGCACTTCTCCTCCTGCTAGGGTCAACGGGATTAACACGAGCACGACGGTCAGACTCGTGACGATGGTACGACTCAAGACTTGATTGACGGCGGTATTGATCGTCGCTTCTTCGCTTTCCCGACGGCGCGATTTTAAGTTTTCCCTGATCCGGTCGAACACCACCACTGTGTCAGTTAATGAATATCCAGCCAGCGTCAAGAGTGCCGTCACAATCAGAAGCGTAATTTCTTTGTCCAGGAGATAGAACGCCCCGATCACAGCCAAGACATCATGAAACGTCGCCAGCGCGGCCGCAACGCCAAAACGAAGTTCGAATCGTGCCGCAATGTACAGAATAATGCCCACAAATGAGACGACGATCGCGACGAGCGCATCTTCCTGAAGCTTCTTCCCGATGGTTGGTCCGATCTCAGTGGTGGAATCAACCACGAACTTGTTGTTCGGGAACTCCTTGGAGAAGACTCCCACCACACGTTCGGCTACCTTTTCTTCGATCGTCGTGGAGGTCTTCACCCGGATGAGGAGCTTGTTATCCTGTCCGAATTCCTGCAGCTCCGCATCACTCAGGCCGTTGGCCTGCAGGGCCTTACGAGCCTCATCGATCCGGACCATCTGCTCAAACTTGAGCTGGACAGCTGTCCCACCAGAAAAGTCGATGCCCAGATTGGCAGAACCTCGCGCAATCTGGACCAGTGCGATGAGCCCGAGCAAGACCATCACGCCAGAAAAGAGAAACGCGAACGTGCGCTTGCCCATGAAGTCAAAGTTGGTCTTCCCAAGAATCTCTAACATGCGCACTCCCTTTTGATAACCCTGAGCTTCTCCATGAAGAGTCATCGCTGATGGCTTCATGGTTAGATGCTCAACGCCTCGACTTTTCGTCGATGATACAACAGATCAAAAATGACTTTTGTCCCGATCAATGCCGTGAAGAGATTGATGGCAATCCCTAGGCACAGCGTCACGGCAAATCCCTTGATCGGCCCAGTCCCAAAGAGAAACAGGGCGACTCCAGTGATCAGCGTCGTCACGTGCGAATCGATAATCGTCAAGAGCGCCTTGTCGTAACCAGCATCGATGGCAGATCGCGCCGCCTTTCCGCCACGCAGCTCTTCTCGAATTCGCTCGAAAATCAAGACATTCGAGTCGACTCCCATTCCAATCGTGAGCACAATGCCGGCGATTCCTGGCAGGGTCAACGTGGCGGTCACGGCAGAGAGGGCCCCCATCAGGCACACCAAATTCAAGACCAAGGCAAAGTCCGCGATCAACCCGGACAGACGGTAGTAGACGATCATGAAAATCACCACCATCGTCCCGGCGATGAGAGTGGCCTTGATCCCTTTATCGATAGAATCTTGGCCGAGGGACGGACCGACCGTAAGATCCTGCACGATCTTCAACGGTGCCGGGAGCGCACCGGCCCGGAGAACAATCGCCAAATCATTGGCCTCCTGGGTAGTAAACGTCCCCGTAATCTGCGCACGTCCCCCTGAAATACGTTCCTGGATAACCGGCGCCGAGTAGATGGTGTTATCCAGGACGACGGCCATACGCTTCTTGACGTTCTCGCTCGTAATCCGTTCGAATTCCTGTCCCCCCTTGGAGTCAAACGTGATGGACACATACGCATCGTTGAATTGACCGATGGAAACACGTGCATCGCTCAGCACGTCACCGGTCAACATGACCCGCTTCTTGACGACATAGGGCATGCGAAACTCGACACCCGTGTCCTTGTCGACCATGCGCTCGAATAAAATCTGGTCGCTCTCCGGCAGTTTGCCGGCAAACTGTTGAAGCACCTCGGCTTCTTTGTCTTTCGGAATACGCACCGGGAGATCGAGGTGGAGGTCTTCGTCCAACATTTTGAATTCGAGCAGCGCCGTCTCCTTAATCAGACCCTTGGCACGTTTTGGATCCTTGACACCGGGCAACTGCACAATAATTTGCTTCAACCCTTGGCGCTGAACGATCGGCTCCGCGACGCCGAACTGATCAATGCGGTTCCGGATGGTTTCCAACGCCTGGTTGATAGCAGAATCCTTGATGCGCTTGGTTTCTAGCTCACGAAGCTCCCACACCATGCTAGTCGTTGACCCCGCCGACTCCTTCTCGACAAACATGGGAAAATCATCGATCAGTTTCTGTGCGGAGGCCTTCGTATCGACATTCTGCAGCTGAATCACAATCTGCTCATGTCCGGTTCGCTTGACTGAATCGACCGCGAGTTTCTTTTCGGTCATGAGATCCTGCAGCGCGGTGACGGAACGGTCAACCGCGATCTCCACGGCGCGATCCTCGTCCACCTCCAGAACCATATGGATGCCGCCCTGCAAATCTAACCCCAAGGTAATCCCTTTGTTCGGGAGCACTGCCTTCAGCCAGCCCGGCAAAGCTTGATACACCGGCTGATAGGACGGGAGAAAGGCCACCACCGATACCAAGATGACCAGTGTTAATAACCAGAGCCGCCCACTTACCTTTTTCATGTCGTCCGTGACCCCTTATCCCGTGTGAACTACGCGTCTTTGTCCTTGTCCTTATCTTTGTCCTTGTCTTTATCTTCCTCATCGCCACGCACGCGCGAAACATTCTCGCGCTGCATTTTGACCTTAGTATTATCGGCAATCTGCAAGGTCACCGTCTCTTTCCCGATGTTGGTGATGGTGCCCCAGATTCCTGACGTCGTGATCACTTTGTCGCCCTTCTTCAAGGCGTCCAACAAGGACTGCTGCTGCTTTTGCTTCTTCTGTTGAGGCCGGATCAGAAGAAAATAAAAAATGACAAAGATCAAGAGGAACGGGAGCAACGATAACATCCCGCTCGCCCCTCCACTCGCAGATGCCCCGGCTCCGCTCGTCCCCTCAGCCCATGCAATCGATTCCATCAACATCAAGCCAATCCCCTTCTTCTATATGTGACCGTTCCCATCCAATTTTCCACACGGTTCTTCACGCTCCGCTAGACCAGCTATGGCCGCCTGTCGGGTGTGGTTCTGATAAAACGCGTCCCGAAATTCAGGAAACGTTCCCTCTCGCAAGGCTTCCCGTATGTGGCGCATCAATTCGGAAAAATACCATAAGTTATGAATCGTGTTGAGCCGGGCTCCCAGCATTTCCTTGACCATAAACAAGTGGTGCAAATAAGCCCGTGAGTATCGACGGCATACCGGACAGGTGCACTCAGGATCGATCGGTCGTTCATCCTCCGCATACCGTGCTTGCTTGATGACAACCCGACCGGTGCGTGTAAACAGAGAGCCTGTTCGGCCATGACGCGAGGGGACGACGCAATCGAAGAGATCGATACCCCGGGCCACCCCTTCAAGCAGATCGTCCGGATGTCCGACCCCCATAAGATATCGAGGCTTGCTTGCCGGCAACTCCGGAACCGTCACATCGAGCATCGCATACATGTCGGGCTTCCCTTCTCCGACCGACAGCCCGCCGATCGCGTAGCCGTCGAACCCCAATTTCACGAGGTCCCTCGCCGAGGCTACCCGCAAGTCCGGTTCCAATCCACCCTGGACGATGCCAAACAAAGCCTGGTCCGTTCGTCGCCGGCTTGCCTGACAGCGCTCCGCCCAGAGCTGAGTTCGGCGCACACCGTCCTGGATGATCGCTCGACCGGCAGGCAACGCCACACATTGATCAAGCACCATGATGATATCGGCACCCAACGCCTCTTCGATTTCTATCGCCTTTTCTGGCGTCAGGACATGCGTCGAGCCATCGATGTGCGATTGAAACGTGACCCCCTCGTCGGTAATCTCGCACAACTTCGCTAAACTGAAAATCTGAAACCCCCCGCTGTCGGTGAGGATCGCTCCCGGCCAGCCGGTGAAGGCATGAAGCCCCCCCATGTCGGCCACAATCTTATGACCAGGGCGCAAGTACAAGTGATAGGCATTATTGAGGATGAGCCGAAACCCAAGATCCTTCACGTCATCCGGTTCGAGCCCCTTGACGGGACCCAACGAGCCAACTGGCATGAAGGCCGGTGTTTCGACCTCTGCATGGCTGGTCGTGAGCAGGCCGACGCGCCCTTTGGAGTGCCGATCGGAATGTTGAACGTGGTACTGCATCATCTTCTACGGGGTCTGATCCGCTACATGTGCTCCGGCGCTGAGATGCCGAGCAAGGTGAGTCCATTTTGAAGAATCTGCTGGACCGCCCCCATCAAAACCAGTCGCGCCGCCGTCCGTTTGGATGTGAGCACTTCAGTAGAGGCCGACTCCTTGTTCTCTTGATCGAGTTCGGGAGGCAACACACGGTGTTTGTTATAAAACGTATGGAGAAGCGCCGCCAATTGTTGAAGGTAGTACGTCACACGGTGCGGCTCAAAAGCTAGAGCACTCGCCTGGACGACTTCAGGGTAAGAGGACAGCTTCTTGATCAACCCTAATTCATCAGGATCCATCAACACTGTCAGGTCTGTGCCCTCCGCAGATGGACGGGCAATCCCCCTGGCGGATGCGACACGCCACAGGCTGCAAATTCTCGCGTGGGCATATTGAACGTAGTACACCGGATTGTCGGCGGACCGTTGCTTCGCCAACTCCAGATCAAACTCCAAATGCGTATTGGAGTCGCGCATGAGAAAATAGAAATTCGCGGCGTCCGCTCCGACCTCATCGAGGACTTCCCGCATGGTAATGAATTCCCCGGTCCGCTTGGACATCTTCACTTCGACTCCATCTCGCAATAATTTCACCAACTGGACCAGCACGACATGGAGACGATCTTTGGGATGTCCATAGGCCTGCATGACGGCTTCCATACGCGGGATATACCCATGGTGGTCGGCACCAAAGACATCGACCAGCAGATCGTAGCCACGCCTCAGCTTGTCATGATGGTAGGCGATATCGGAGGCCAAATACGTATACTCCCCGTCCTGCTTCTTGACGACACGGTCTTTTTCGTCACCATACGTGGATGCCCGAAACCACCAGGCACCATCCTCTTGGAATAGGAGGTCGCGGGTTTTCAATTCTTCCAGAGCCAACTCGATAGCTTTGGACTCGAGAAGCGACGTTTCGCTGAACCAGGATTGAATCTCGATTCCAAAGGACCTAAGATCGTCACGGATGAGTCCCAGCAGTTTCTGATAGGCAAGGGATCGGCAGCGAGTTTCAAGGTCAGCAGGAGTCAGTTCACCTGCGACTCGGTCGAGTTCCTCCTTGAGCTGCTGTGCCAGCGATGTGATGTAGGAACCATGATAGCCATCCTCAGGAAACGCGATCGTCTGCCCTGACAACTCCTGGTAACGGGCATACACGGACGCGCCCAACAATTTCATCTGGCGACCGGCGTCGTTGATATAGTACTCGCTGACGGCCTCGTATCCGATCGCATCCAGCAATCGAACGACCGCCTGCCCGACCGCCGCCCCCCTGCCATGACCAACATGCAACGGCCCGGTTGGATTGGCGCTCACATATTCAACCAACACTCGACGGCCGGCCCCGACAGCTGTCCGGCCATAACGAGCTCCTTGCAACTCAACTTCACGAAGAACCTCCTGCCAGAGAGCCGGTTTCACCGTCAAATTCAAGAAACCGGGACGAACGATTTCAACACGATCAAACAGCTGCTCTCGCTGAGGAATGTTGTCTACGATGATCTGGGCAATATCATGAGGGGCCTTGTGCTCAGATGAGGCTAATGACATGGCGACTGTGGAAGCGAGATCGCCCCATTCTGGCCGTTTGGGCGCATCAAGACTCAGCGTGGGCCACGCCGCCGTCTTCAATTGCCCCTTTTGCCTCGCGCCATTGAGAGCGCCAAGTAGGGCCGTTGTGACCCTCTCTTGCACAAATCCTTGAGACACAATAATTCCTCTAAGTCCTTACCAAAAAAGGAAATTAGCTTGTTAATCTATCATATGGAATTGGGCAGAGACAAGGCGGTTCACGTGGAATAACGAGGGTTTGCACTACTCGCCCTCCGTATCGCAAGTCCCGATGCTATCAGAATCTTTTCGATCGGCACTTGAAGACAGGGCTTCCCCTCACACATTTTAACGGTAGCCCACGACTCACAGATACAGGGAGAACCTCGAAGGATCGTCACATGATGACCCTGAGGTGCCCAGCGATGGTAATCCGTAGGACCGAATAGAGCGATGGTCGGCACACCCAACAAAGCAGACAAGTGAGTCACACCTGAATCATGACCGATATACAAAGCCACCTGCGCAAACACTCCTGCCAGCTGCGACAGATCAAGGCCTCTGAGCACACGGGGTGCCCTACTCACAAAATGCAGTGTCTGGGCTACGGCATCCTGATCAGCTGGCCCCTCCACGATGAGGGGATACATCCCCTTCTCCCACAACCCTTCAATCAGCGAGGCCATTTTTCTGGATTCAAGGCGCTTGTGAACGCTTCCACTCCCTGGATGCACAAGAACCAACGATTGCTCCTGGGAGATCCCCAGCGCGTCAAGAGAGTCCTTCCCCCGCTCCAAGAGATGCGGGGGAACCTGTACCATTCTCTCCGATACACTATCTCTGGTCGGTTCACCCAGCGTCTCAAGAAAACGGTCGCTCTGATGCGTTGCACGTAGTCCCGTGGAAAATGGCGACTGAATCTGAACCTTGGCCACACCAAACTCCTGGAAGAAAGCACCAAGCATGCCTTCCTTATCTTCCATCCAGGCCACAGCAAGATCACAACGGTTCACGCATGAAGAGAGTTCCCTGGAGATCGATACGGTCCTTGAAAACAGCCTCAGACATACGTGGCCTTCCAATGGAAGGCCATTGCTGATCACCCCACATTCTAATAGGAGTCGACTCACCGCGGTAGAAGCTATGAGCACAATTTCATACTGGGGGAACTTCAGTCTCAGACTCTGTATCGCTGGGATAGCCAGCAGGATATCCCCAAGTGCACCGGGATGAATGATCAGGACGGTCCGTTTCACCTGTCATCCCTACACACTACGACCCACTCCCCGTACCAGGACCACACACTGATCGAGCCTGTTCCACATCCGACGGCGTATTGATGTTGGACATGGAGCGCCCATCGGGATCGATCTGTCTGATCTCCACTTCGGGAACCACACAGACGCGAAGGGCAGGATGACCCACCATACTGTGAATTTTCTTATTATGGAGGGTCATCATTTCCTCAATAACTGGAAGGCAGTTTCGGCCATAGACCGCATGGGTTGGCTGAAGACGAGTCGCCCACCGACTGATGACAATATCAGCTGAATCCTTCAGTTGAACCATATGCCGTATGACATGTGAGCTGAGAAATGGCATATCACAGGCCACGACGAAGATATGTTGGGTCTCGGCCAGTCGAAGCCCCGTATACAATCCACCAAGGCTCCCACAGTCCGGAATAAGATCACGGACTACCGGCACGTCCGCCTGCAGGGGCGGACTATCTTGAGCGATGACGACACAGACCGCCTCAAACACTTCACGGAGAACCGTCAAGCTCCGATCAAAGAGAGTCTCCTGACCGACAAGGATGAATCGCTTGTCTTCTCCCATCCTCCTACTTTTTCCGCCAGCCAGCAGAACACCTGTCACATCAGTGATCATAGGAACGTACCCTGTCTAAAAAAAAGAGGAGGCAGGTTTCCCCACCCCCTCCATCTTCTTGCTGCACTGAAGCGCGGCGTGATGAAACGCTACAGCGTCTTTCCCTTTTTCCTGTTTGCGCGACGAGTCAGAACCCAACCCTCCAGCAGTACCACTCCAACAGCGATAACAACTGGATAGATGTACGTTTCCTGAGGAACCGGTGGATTCATAAAGGTGTAGTAAAATGCGGACACCGCCATCTTTCGTCCTGCATCACCATTGTGACCATCCCACGCAAAGAAGACAGTGGGAATATATTGACCCACTTCAAAAAAGGTGTCTTCATCGTAATCCTGGTCTTTTTTATTTCCTACGGGCCGCTGAATCATGACATACCAGCGACCATTCTTCCATTCGCTCTTTACGAGCTTCATAGCCTCTTCGTAATTATCGCGCTCTTCAAAATCCTTATCCCAGCCTGTACCTTTAAAAGCACGAAGGGAGCCGTCAGCTTCCCACTTCACGATATCCATAGGGTACTGGTCGTTCGTCCCAAAGAGATAACGAGGCTTAATTGGAGCCGGCAACTCTTTCCACTTCACCGCCGTCTCAATAGCAATTGCGTCATTATAGACGGTGTAATTGTTTTGTTTCATCGCGATGGACCCTTCCTCGCCAGTCTTGGGGTCCTGCTCTTTCACATCGATATTAACCTGGGTTGGAGCCCAAGGGAGCTTCCCTTCGGCGACACTCTTCGTTCGATCATCCCACTCAAGGAGATAGACAATATATTTGTCATTGTAGAGCGACCGAACCCAGATATCATCGATTCGATTAACAAAGTTTCTTGGCTTATGGGTGATCTGTCCCCCCATGGCCACAAGCCGCTTTGGAGCCTTTTGCCAAGCCTCATGCTCAATCTCAGCCGGGATTTCCCCCTCAACGAGATCTGAGGGGATGACGAAGTTGATCTTAGGCTTATCGGTTAAGGGATCAATGGGCAGTGGATTACCCAATGTATCCCTTTCACACAGCGAACTGACAAAGTTGGCGATATCCCACCGTTCATCGACAGTCGTGTTATCAGCAAACGATGGCATCGGTGTGCCATTTACACCCGTAGAAAAAGTACGAAAGATGTTGGCGACATTGTACGGATCTTGACGACTCCCCCTGAAGTTCCAGCACTTATGCCAATTGGCCGGTTGGATCGAGAAACCCCAGTCATCCTTTAGATTGAAGGCGTTTCCATCGCCACGCCCTTCCATTCCATGACATTCGACACACTTTCTCTCGACGATCAACTCGCTTCCCCGCTTCTTACTTTCGTCAGTGGCTGGTTTAGGCTTAAGTTCAGCTAGTTGTAAAATCGTCTGTGTTTCTGACTGCTTATCGGTAAACTTTCGGTCTTTCACGAGTTGGGTCGTAACAAAAGAGAGGACTTGTAGGCGCTGTTCCTCGCTCAAAATCCCTTCCCAAGGTGGCATGGCAGAACCCGGCAATCCATGCGTGACCGTTTCAAACAGATCATTTTGTCCAGCTACAGGTTTCTTAGCATCGAAAAGTGGGAGTTCGCCGCTTGCTGTATGGCGAATTTTGAATGTGCCTTGATTAAAATTCCGCGGGCGTGGCCAAAGCCGGTCGGCTCCAGGTCCATCACCGGCTCCATCCACTCCATGACACCACACACACTTGGTGAAATAGACTCGCTTCCCTGCTTCAATCATTTCTGCTGACGGTTCAGGCGCAAGATCACCCTTCTTAAAACCCTCGGGAAGCCCTTGAGCAGAAACCGACGAATACCCAGCACTCGACACTAGAACCACTCCGAAGGCAGCAGCCGCGATGATCCCGGCCTTCTGAGTTATACTTTCCATCATGTTTGGCCTCATAATCTTCATTATGTCTAGTTTGGCATTCTTAAGGAATATGGCGACTAATCCCAGGTTCGCGGATAGTAGCCAGTGTGCCAATATTCAAACAACACAACCTTCCAAATTTCATCAACCGTCAGGTGTTGCTCCCATGGCGGCATAACTGATGCCCAGGGGAATCCTTCGTTGGGCAACCCAATTCCACCCTTCGAAACACGCCAAAAGATAAATGTTTCTTGCAGCTGTGCGATTGTGCCAGGATCCGTAAAGTTTGCCGGAATTGGATTGAAGGCAAAGGCGTGGAGCCCTCGACCATTCAAATTATCTCCATGGCAAAAATGGCAGTTCTGAAAGAATATCTCACCACCCTCTCGCACATACTTTAGGTAGCCCTGATTCTTATCATCCCACGGGTTGGCATTGGGCTTCATCAAACGCCCCATGCCCTGTTCAACAATATTGGCATTCGTGAACTCTTGATCGTATTTCCCTTCTGGATTCACACGATAGGGGTTCTGAGAGGTCTGTAACGTATAGGTCTTCCCGTGGACCTTCGTACTTGCAGGCGGTGCTGGATGAACCGTTCGTAATTCGATTGGTTCCTCAGACTTTGGCATCATGGCATTAAATGAAAATCCTCCGATGAGGATCGGCAGGAGCACAAGATACAGATACCGCAAGAGCCGGTTCCCCCCTGTCTGAGCATCAAGAACGTTCATGATGGGTTGCTTAAACTTCTGCCAGTCCTCTTCACTTGCGGAGACCCACATGAAAACTGCCACCAATGACACTGTGCCATACATGGCTCGCACGCTGAATGGGATAGGCGGGTACATACGGTACTTCAGATAGAGCAGAAAAAATACCCAGAAACCAATGCCCTGCCAAAACCGTGGAATAGCCATACCCATGGCATTCAACGTATAGCTCAATCCCGTAAAGCCGATCACATAGCATGCCACTTCGAGCAGCATTTGAATCGGCATGTAGCCTTCCACCAACCGTATGTAGGTTGAAGGAACGACATCAAGAACCATTCCGCCCAGAAGGAGAAGACCAGCCACTCCGATCAGGGCACCGAGCGACATCAACGCTTTCATCGGCAAACTCCCTTTACTCTCCGCATGACAAACACTCGGAGGCTACTATATTTTTGGTGGAGCCGATCCGGTTTTCACCTGAGATAAATAATCGACAATTTTTTTCAACGCGCCAGCACTCAGCTTTTGTCCAAAGACTTTGGGCATCGTGTTATCTGGGAACGGCTTCACCACATAGGCACTGGGGTCTACAATAGACTCCATAATGTATTCGGCAGGTGACTTGGCTGTTCCCTTATAAGTAGGATCCTTAATACGCTGCGGAGCTGTTGTCCCTTCTTCCAGTTTAGGCCCGATGGTGCCCACCGCTCCTGGGATGCCAGGGATCGTATGACATGAAATGCATTGCCCTTTGGCAAAAATCTGGTCAATCGGCTCTGTTCCATCGGCCATCAGGGATGTGGCTCCCGCAGGCTTTTCATCGGCCTGCTTAGGACGATCTGCCTCTGGAACAAACTTCTCGTACGACTTTACAATCTCTTCAAACGACGGAGCATCTATTCCTTCACGCAAATACATCCAAGTATCCACAGCCGCAAGCTCTGCAAGACTGAGGGAGATAGGCGGCTTATGAATAGAAGGCATAGGACTCTGCTTGTCATTCGTTCCCTTTACCCCATAACCAGCGACCACATAGCAGCTAGGGCATGCGTGCGATTCCGCAATGTACTCTTGCCCATTTTCTGCAGTTCCAGAGCCTGGGAAAGCCTCTTTCACCTCATAATCCCTCTTGGAAGGATTACCCTTGGAATACTTGGGATCCTCTATTCGTTCTTTCCCTCGTCCAGGGAGCCCTGCTAAGTTTGGTGCTCGTTCACCCAACATACCAGCATGGAATGCATGGCAAAG
This sequence comes from Nitrospira sp., assembly GCA_005116745.1. Taxonomy (NCBI): domain Bacteria; kingdom Pseudomonadati; phylum Nitrospirota; class Nitrospiria; order Nitrospirales; family Nitrospiraceae; genus Nitrospira; species Nitrospira sp. Next base: position 309,912 of record SWDS01000002.1, read on the forward strand.
CGGACATTGGCCCTTCCCGATTGCGCCTTGCTCTTTATTCTTCCCAACACCGCCAAAGATAATCTTTTCGCCTTCATCGGCTAGCTGTTGTGGGGTCATCGAATCCCACGTCTTCTTTTCCTCTACCGGCGGGAAACCACCCTCGACTTGAGGAAGCCAGTTTCCATAGCCGGATAGAAACGCAGCGACAAAGAACATCAGCCCCCCGATCTTCAAGAGAGCACTGAGGTTGGTGAAATACAGCGCCATAACAAAGGTGCTTACCGTAATAATCACCAGTGATACTGGCAGAAGCCGATTTTGACCGTAGAAATTATTCGCATAGTTCGCGATAGCCATAAACAGCAAAAACGTCGCAATAATGCCGATGAATGTTTTGAAAACTGCGCGCTTCTTTGCTGCAGGATCGCTGATCGATACCTGAAAATAAACCAATAACCCGGCCAGGATAGCGAACGCCATCCAGCCCATGGAGAGTGCCTCTGCAATCATGTTACCCAAGGTCTTGACCTCCTACAGCTACAACGCGTGGACTGAGCCCCCACCATTGAGCCGACTAACAATAACCAACGTCCATTAATGACTGGCTGCCGGCTGCGGGACACCGCCAGGAATTCCAGCCTTAGATTCAACCGGAACCTTCTTCGCACCCAAGCTGCCAAGCCAGAAGACAAATAGGATCGTGATCCAAAAAAACAAAACATTGAATGAAATCATGTTGGCCGCAAATCCCACCGTATGAGTGTACGCCCATGGCGAGTTATCTCTCATGATCTCATTGACGTGCCAGAAGAGCCTGACTGACGAGCGAATATAACCCATCAAACCCATCATCCAAGTAAAGGCCGTTGCTAACATAATGAGCGCATACTGAGAGCGGGCTGAAATCTTTCCCCACTCAATCGGCCCTATTTGTTTAGCCCCCTGCATCATCACGCTATTGAGAGCAAACATAAAGAATAGACACGACAGTGTGGTCGCCACCTGAGGAACAGACAAACCAACGCGAACGTTTGCTGGAATGTAATATCCATATATCGCTAGAAAAATAATATTGAAGTAGGCGGCACCGAAAAATATGCCCATAAAGATATTACCGAATTTCGCCCACGATACGGTGGAAACTTTGTTTCCCCTCATGTACCAGACGAAACTCAGTACAGTGGTTGTAATAATGACATTGATCCCACCGTTTTTCGCCGACATGACTCCATAATTTCCCAAAACGGGATGCTGCTGCCCTCCCATGGCCTTCAATTCAGCCGGGGTCATGACCATGGTGTGAGGGGTAATAAAGACCATGTATCCGCAGGCAAGGATGAAAACAAGGTACTTAATATAGCGTTGGTACTTTTCGGCACCACGCATGCGGCCCATTGCCTGCCAGAGATAATAGTTCGTGCTCAGAAACAGAATCCCAATCATCGTAGCTTGGATAATAAACAGCCAGGCAAGCAGACCACCCATCAGCGTGATGCCCATCTGCTGACGATAGGCATACACTTCTCGCATGAGCCAATAGCCTGCAAATGGCAACGGGATCAAGAATGCCACACCGAGCGCCATGGCAATGTAGCCCATCCAATCATAATGAGCCCGATCCTCATCGGTCTTAGATGCCAAAAATTTATAGGCAGCATAGGCAGCGACAACGCCACCGCCGAATGCCATATTGCCAAGAATGCGATGCAGATTGAGAGGGTTCCATAAGGCAGTGTGGATCACATGCCAGATATTTCCAAGATACCGCCCCTGCTCATCGACGCCAGCAGGCGACATCATGAAACCAATCCAGGAGTTCGCCAGGAACATCAGCAATGTGCCGATGATATTCAAGATCACCGACATGCTCAGATGAATCCACTTCAGGAACCCCTCCCTCATCTTGTCCCAGCCGTAATAGTAGATGTAAAGAGTTCCGCTCTCGGCCACAAACATCAATGCATAGATATGCATGACGGGACGGAAAATACCTGACAGATAAGAGAAAAACGCTGGATATAAGGTCAGAAAGGTAAAGATGAGAATACCACCAAGGATAGCCGTGAGAGAGTATGCCGTCAGGCTGATCTTAATGAAGTCATAGGCCAGCTGATCATAGCGCTTGGCGAGCGCCTTATCCTTCGTCACGACACCCATGAACTCGATGATCATGCAGAAGATCGGCACGGCCAATACGAAGCTGCCATAATATAGATGCTGCTGATTGGCAAACCAGAGCAATACACGGCTTTCAAAGTTGTATCGCGGGTAGTCCCTGGGACCATCCACCGTTTTAGGGGCGGGAGCACCGACGACAATGCCCTCGGTTTTGTAATAGACATCTCGACCCTTTTCAACCTTGTCTCCATCCTTCTTAGCCGCATCGCCAGCAGGAGCCTCTTCACCGATTGCCAGTGAAGGTAACGCTACGACGATCGGAAGCAGAAGGAGGCCAACCATCATGCAGAGCGCCATAATCGAAAAGACGCGCTTGCCGGCTAAAAGGCCCATGGAATACCTCCTTGATACGCTTACGTTAAGATTCACAAGTTACTGATAATGCCAGACCACAACCTCTAGAGGTTCAATTCCGGAAGAGGTACCAGAAATCCAACCCCTGCATGTCCATAAGGTAGTGATCGACAAAAACAAAGTACCCAACCGAGATAATAAGAGAGACAATCACTGCGACAACAGGATTATTCAGCGCACTCATTTCTTTCTTCTCCTCTGCCACCAAGTCCAGCTGTTGATTAAACTGTACCGCCCCCGGCAACTACACAAGACCTTCAACTCAACAGGGGCACTGGATACCGGCAAACCAATAGAAAAACCATAATCCAACAGCACAGGTGATGTAGAAAATCATCTTCCCGATTTTTACTTTAATTTCGCTGTCAGGGGCTGCCGTTGCCATTGTTACCGTACTCCCGATTAAGATAGTTTTTTATGATAGAAAATCAGAATAGGCGCATTCCGCATTACTTGACAGGTACAAGACCCTGTGTTATCAAAATTTCGTCATTTCCATTCAGAAAACAGGAGAAACCGTGACGAAAAACTCAAAAGTGTTTGACATTATAGTTTTGGTCGGAATGGTTGTCAATATCATTTTGGCCGTGTTTTTGATCCTCTACCACTTTGATCTTCTGTAACTTTATCCTGATTGTTCTTTTCTTCTTCTCTCATTCCCGCCTTCGAAATCGCGCAGCGAAATCCGATCGTCTCATCTCGAAAATCAGGCATCATTTTGCTTCGACTGGTAATTCGAACATCACCTCCGGTCGTCGTATAACCTCCGCCGCGAAGCACCCGATAGGTGCCATACTCGGGACTCGGTGGGTTCTGTTCCGGCGAGCGCTTGTAGTATGTCTCATCATACCAATCGTCCACCCACTCAATGGCGTTCCCTGCTCCATCCATCACACCATAAGGGCTCGTATCAGACTGAAAGCTCCCCACAGGCGCAGATACCTCATACCCATCCTGCACCCTGGCCCAATTAGCACCACTGGCCTGCTCTTTGGTCCCCCATGGCCAGAGCCGTTCGTCACCGCCTCGCATCGCCTTTTCCCATTCCGCTTCCGTCGGAAGTCGCTTCCCCTTCCAGCGGCAATACTCCATAGCATCATCCCACGAGACGTAGACGACCGGCTGATTGGTTCCCTTCACCCTTCCACCGCTCTTGGCGTAACGCGCAGGCAACCCTGGCTTCCGATGGCCGGTCGCCGAGATGAACTGCTGATAGTAATGATTCGTCACTTCGTACCGATCAATAGAAAACGCGTCCAAGTGGATAGTTCGCTGCGGCCCCTCATCGAACCCCCCACTCTCGGTGCCACGAACAAACGGCCCCGCCGGAATCGTCACCATCTCATCCGCAATAGGCTCCTCGCCGGGAACACTCTCGGGTGCCGACTCAACGTCAGCATTGGCTCCAGGCATCGGCGCTTCATAGGGAGTCGAAATCGTACCACGCATAATGGCGACGATTGGCATGGCAGCACAAGCCAGTACCACGAGCAGAAAGACGAATTTAAATTTCGATTCCAGCATGCCGGTCTAAGACTCAGGAGCCCCCTCCTACTAGATCAAGATCGCTTGCACAGCGAATACCAATCGTGACATCCGTCCGCCAATGTTTCGCGGTAAACCGCTTTGACAGTCTTGCATTATGTTCTGTTTCTCGCCATGAGCCGCCGCGCACAACTTTGAGATCAGCATTCTCCGGTCCCTTAGGGTCTCTAAATGGTGACTTCTTGTAGTAGTGTTCGTCATAGGAGTCCTCGACCCATTCAGCGACATTGCCTGTCATGTCGTAGAGGCCGTAGGGGCTTCGTCCCCCGTCGAACGACCCAGGCGGAGCGATGTATTTATATCCGTCCTCGCTGCCGTCGACATTGGCAGCAGCCGTAACAAACTTCTCCCCCCACGGATATTTTCGCTTGCTCTCGCCACGCCCAGCCTTCTCCCACTCAGCTTCCGTGGGCAATCGCTTGCCGGCCCACTTGCAGTAGGCTACCGCTTCGTCCCACGAGACACTCATCACCGCAAACTCCGGTTTCAAAACCTTCGACTGATCATCATCGAATACCTCGATTCTCGGCATCGCTCGCTTGGTCATCTTCGCGAACCGCGTATACTCCTCTTGTGTGACTTCTTTTCGGTCGAGGTAGAATCCCTTCAGGTAGACCTGATGCTCTGGCACCTCGTCCGGATCACCATCATGACTCCCCATCGTAAACGGACCTTCCGGGATCTGAACCATCTCCCGGCCCTCATCTCCTATTTTCGTCTTATACATCGAGAAATCCTGAGAAGGCAGACCGCTCGCCGTCGGTCGAGCTTCTGACTTCACTGATGCCGCGAGCTGTTTCATCTGCTTTGCCTTATAGGACTCATAGGCCAGCAGGCCAATCATGAGAAAGAACGATGTAAATACAAAGACGATGGACCCGACTAAGACACCCTTGTTTTCCACGAATACCTCTTTAATCCAACGGACCTACCGATAGGATGGCGACGTTTCAGCTTGTTCCGACGCCGCCTTCTTCGCAGCACGCACGTCGAGCAACATTGAAATCTGGACACCCAGAAACCCACCCATGGCAGCTCCTGCTCCGGCGCCAACCCAGATCCACTCGACACCGGCCAACACCCAGGCTAACGCACCACCAGATACAGTGCCGACCAGGATACTGACAAGAAATCTACGCCCACCCAGAAAGCCAATCACCGCACCAAGGGTAATCCCAATAGCGATGGCGACTGGCATCAGCCCGCCACCCATGGTCATACCGATCAGAGTCCCGACGGTACCCATCACGACGATCCCGAGCGCAATATCGAACACCTTGCTTGTCGCCATTACGCTGGTCCTCATAGACCGAGAGGCAGACCGCTACTTAGCTGGAGCGGCAATCAGCGGGCCAAAATCGATTTCAACTCCAGGCGCCGCGATGATGGAAATCCCCCATGCCTTCTCCGCCGGCTCATGTTTATGAATCCGTTTAAAATCCTCGTAGACATTCACCCGCTCCTCAAACCATTGCCCGATCTCCTTCGTTCCAGTCTGGACAACGATCTCGGAGCCACTAAACATGCCCCCTTCCGTCACGGTGCCATCCGGCTTCGACTCGCTCCACACATACTTCGTGAACACCGGGATAAAGAGAAGATCCGTATCGAGTGATGCATAGACTGCGGCCAGCGGCTCAGTTCCAGTCGCTGCCTTATTGAGACGCCACCGCCAGGTCAAAATTGGATAGGCCTTGGGATCCCAATCTATTTTCTTTTTCTTAATTCGCTGCCCTGCGTCTTTGGCCGACAGAAAGTTCGCGCCGCTCTCCGATTGCACCTTATAGGCATCACGGCCTTTCGATTGACTCCGTTGATTTTCGTGATCCCACAGAGAAGGGAACCCGTCCGCTTCCTTTGCTTGGAAATCTTCCAGTACCAGAACCTGCCCGTAGGCACCGCCAGGAACCTGCCACATCAACATGCCCATGAGGAGACTGAGAACAACGGTTGCACACTTCGACCCACGGCGCTCCATAGACTCCCTTCCCTTTCTATGTTTCCTGCGAGGGAACCGGTGACAACAAGGGCACCTGCTGCTCCTCGAATTCCTCACCCATCACTGGCCGCTGCCCCCGTTCACACATCCAGAACAAGACAAGTACAGCGGCCCAGAAGACCACCATGTTGAGCGTCACCATTTTTGTGGCATATTGAAGGTCCGGGGTAAAGGCCCAGGGCGAGACATCCGCCATCAACTCACTCACATGCCAGGACAGTCGCCCTGATGAACGAATATACCCCATCAAGCCCATCACCCAACTGAAGGACGCCGCTAACCCAAACAATCCCACCATGCCACGCAGCGGAATTTTCCCCCACTGAATCGGGCCGTGCACCACCGCGCCTCGAAGCATGAGGCGGTTCATCACCACACCGAGTACGATGACTGTGAACGTCGTGAACGCCTGGGGGGCGGATAGGCCGACGCGAACCTTCGCAGGCAAGTAAAACCCGTAGATCGACAGCCAGATGATATTGAGCGCCCCGACCACGTACAACACCGTGAGGAGCGTATTCCCGGTCTTGATCCAGGAAATGGTCATCGTCCGATTCGCCCGACGATAGTACAAAAAGCTCAACGCCGTGACGAGAATCAGGATATTCACTGCTCCGTTCTTGGCCGACATCACTCCATAGTTGCCAATCACGGGATGCTGAGCACCGCCCATCGCCTTGACTTCACTGGCAGACGTAAGCAGCGTGTGAGGCGTCAGCCAGACGAAGAGCGCCAGCATCAACACCCCCAATAGGAATTGATAATAGGGCTGATAGCGCTCACCACCTTTGATCCGCCCCATGCTCTGCCATAGATAGTAGTTAATCCCCAAAAACAGGACGCCGATCAAGAGTGCCTGAACCACAAACAGCCAGGTGAGCAAGCCACCCATCATCGTGACACCCATGGTCTGGCGAAACACGAACACCGACTTCATCAGCCAGTAGCCGGCAAACGGCATGGGAATCAGTGCAAACACTGTCACAAACAGAAAGATATAGCCGACCCAATCGAAATAGGCCCGCTCCTCATCCGTCTTGCTGGTGAAAAACCGATAACAGGCATAGGCCAATACCACCGCGCCACCAGACATAATGTCCGCAAGGAAGCGATGGACGTTCAGCGGGTTCCAGAGCGCGGAGTGCAGCAGATGCCAGGCATTTCCCAGAAACCGCCCCTGCGCATCCACCCCAGCGGGTGACATCATGAAGGCCGACCAGGCATTGGCCATCATCAATAACGCGGTTCCCACAATATTGGTCAGAATCCCGATCGCGGCGTGAATCCACTTCATGCCCCGACCCGTCATCCGATTCCATCCGTAGTAATAGACGATCAGGAGCAGCGATTCTCCCACAAATACAGCCGCGTAGGCGGGCATGAACCCTTTGAAAGTTCCGCCCATATACTTCATGAAACTGGGATACAGCGTGATGAACATCGTCAGCATCAGGCTCCCGATAAGCGCGGTCACCGACATAGCCAACACCGCCACCTTGGCAAGATCTCGTGCCAATCCGTCATAGCGCAGCGCCAAGGCTGGTTTTTTGGTGATCAATCCAAGGAATTCGAGCAGTGCACAAAACAAGGGCAGTGCAAGGACAAATCCACCAAAATAGGTATGTTGCTGTGTGATGAACCACACCACCAACCGACTGTCTAACGAACCGATTCTCGGATAGACCGTTTCATCAGGAGCAGGAGCTGCTGGTCCCTGCGGAGTCCCCTCCGTGCCGAAGTACACATCCGTCGATGATTCCGCGAATGACAGATCGGGTCCATTCCACGCAAGCCCAATGACGATCGCAACCATCGCAATACCCATCGCAACGGCAATCGAGGAACGTGTCATCATCAAGAATCCTCGGCCCATATCTCTACCCCTTCGGTCCAGTCTTACCAAGCGCGAAGCCCCCAGCCGCACCGTCAGCACCAATCGATTTTCCAAGAATTCCCATCATAAACGGGCACCGTAACATGCCAGACGACAATTGTGGCGCCTGCTCATCCTCGACATGACGCCGATCACCGAGATAGTACCCATACACCGCCATCATCGCCGTCACCAGCGCACCCATCACTGCCGTGGCACCCACCGTCATAGTCGGCTGACGGACGACAAACAACAGCACACCCATCGCCACCAAATAATAGGTCGATGCAAAGGCCATCCCAGGCCACCACCAATACTTCAGCAGTTCACCCGGCACAGTCTGCCGGAGCGAGTGCAGCCACGAACTGGCGGGATAGAGTCCTCCAAAATACGCACAGAGTGCAAGGCCTCCCCCGAGAAGCGTCACGGTCACCAGTTGTGCCAAAGCTGCACCCTGCTCATCCGCAATCACCAGCCCAGGCAACGATGTCAACGCACCAACACCCAGCCCTACGAGAGCCCACGGTCCTAATTGCCATGCCCGGCGTTGCACCAGCACACGTAGCTGCTCCCCATCCGGGAATGTCAAAAATGGACGCCCCAGCACTGATAACTTGCGTACATGGCCAATCTCAAACGCATCCCGCGCAACAGATGTGCAGGAGATGATGATCGCCATCATAGCCGGCCCATCGGGATGCTCGAGATAACTGTAGTGCATGATCCATAACAGGGTAAGCACCAATAGGGATAGTTGAACGCCATATACGGCTCCGATCCAGCCGCCCAGCCAGCTCAGAATCTTTAGACCATCCTGTCGAGCAATGACAGACCAGGATGCGGCGCGCCCCACTCGATAGGCCAAGAGTGCCGTCACCATTGCGACGAGACTGCTAACCGCCAGCAAGACCACGGGCTCAGTGATCGGCACAAGATGTTTCGCCAGCCGATACACCCCGAAGGCGATCAGTCCTGGCACAAACATGACAACTCGCTTTGTCCGACGGACGGCATCTTCCGTCACCGCCAGGCTCAAGCTAGGAATCACGCGCAAGGCCATTCGATGCAGCATAATGTTCAGAACTGAGCCAGCAGGACTGAGGACCGAACTTGGAGAGGAGATTGTTGCATTGCTCCTCTCCTTCTCAGCACTCAGTCCTCAGCACTCGTGACTATTTTGAAGCGGCCATCCCAAAATACTTCGCTTTGATCTCTTCCATCAGCGACACGGTGATGCGAGACAGTCCGCGGTCGGCTGCGGTACGCTCAAGTTCAATCCGTGCCATGGCACGAACCGCCGCCGGCACTCGATCTAACCGCAGTTTCGCCTCCGGGTCCCATTCAATACGTTCCCCAGTTCGGGGACGGAGCAGCGTCTCATATGTGACCACCCGCTCGCCTTGACGACGAATATCCTGCTCCACTTCTTCTCGAACCAGCCCAGCCACATACGGCGGCATACGCTCCAATTGATGCAAGGCCTCATCAGTCCAGAGCAACCGATCAACGAGGCCGTGGGCCTGTTCTTCCCGCACATCGACACCGACTTTCAGCCCACAGCCACGGCATTCCGAACGGATAAACCATAACAGCAGACCGGTCTCTCCACCTCGCTCCTCAATCCCCTCCGTATGCATCCATCGACCACAGCCACAGGTCAGCATTGCCGATACTCCAAGACTGAGCAATGAGGACTGAGTGAATAGCCGAGGGATGCCTTTCCCAAAACTCCTCTACCCTCAGCACTCATGCCATTCATCCGATCTTCCCTGGATACAGGATGTACAACATCGTGTACGTGAAGCTACCCGTGACGAACAGCACACAGTAAATAACCATCGTAAATCGGCCGAGCGCGCGATGCCGCCGCGCGCCATCTGGCCAAATCCGTTGAATCGTCATCTCAATCGCAAACACAAAAGCCACGATGGCGAGAAAGATCACATACACTTCCAGCTTCCGCATCGAAAACCCTGCCGTGGCGACACGCGAAAAAAACAACCCAAGCACGACCATGGCAATTCCGCCAAAGATGAGGCCGATCTTCTTCCACGTCGTGAGCAGCCGTGATTCCCGTAAGGATCGGACTCCGTCGAGGAACTGCTGAGAGCGAAACCCCAACACAATCATATACACCGCCATGATCAGCCCAATCATGACGAGAATGATATGGAGCGTCAGGACGGGGATGAAGACATAATCATAGAGCGACTGCGAGCCACCAAACCCTTCCTTACCTTCAAACGCCAGGACCCCCAGCTGCCGAAACAGATAATACGCGATAAAGAAGCTGAGCATGGCAATCATGCCACCCAACATCAACCAATGGTGTGCATCGGCCTTTCGCCGACGAGCTTGGAACCATCCCATGATGAACAGCCCGGTGAAGAGCGTCGCCATCAGCTGACTGAGGTCCGCACCCGCCGTCGCATACGTTCCAAAGAAGCCTGGTTCCCGTAACCAATCCAGCATCAGACCCTGCCCCTACTTCCTCGTTTCTCACACCTACGCGAACACTCTCGCGTTCGATACCACGCATGTTTTCTACAGCTTCGTGCCTTGCGCCACTGCCGTCTTCTCCAACTCCACAACAGAGACAAACCCGGCGGCTTGGAGCCATTGCATGGCCTCGCCGGCCCGATAGCAGCTGCCCTGCTGAGTGTTGACAAGGATATGGACCGCGAACGCGGTCGTCCATGCTGGGCCAGTCCCAGCTTCATCTAGAAATCGATCTTTAATCACCAACCGCCCGCCCGGCGCCAACGATCCGAAGCTCTTTTTAACCAGATCCTGATTCATCTGAAACGTTTGATAGTGCAAGATATCGGACATCAAGACCACATCGTATGGTCCCCCAAGTTGGTCTCGATTGAAATCACCGGGATGCAGGGCGACTCGTGCTTCCAACCCGGCGTCCTTGACCGTTTTTTCCGCCAACTTCAACGTCGCCGGGAGATCAAAAACCGTCGCGTGCAGTTCTGGATACACCTGGCAAAACGCAATGGCGTTGGTCCCAGCGCCACCACCAAGATCGAGCAACCGCTCGCGGCCACCCAGCTTCAGTCGCTTGGCTAAATCAGGACCGCTTTGTTGGCCAATCCGATTGAGCACCGCTAGCACGTTGCTTCCCAACTCGGGATCGGTCTCAAAGACATGGCGATCGACCGCCCGTTTCCCTGTCCGAATCGTCTCTTCCAGCTTTCCCCAGTTATTCCACTCCGCATCGTGCAGAAGGAGCAAGTGGCCAACATACTTTGGTGACTGCCGAACGAGGTGTGTCAGCGCCGTCGGCGAGTTGCCATACAGGTCCCCCTCCTTCGTCAGCAACTTCATTGCCACGAGGGCGTTCAAGAGAATATTCAGTGTGTGAGGATCGGCCTGAAGTCGACCCGCAATGTCCTGGACTGCCTTCGGTCGCTCACTGATGGCAGAAAAAACGTCCAGCTTCACGGCCGTCAGGAGGACTTTGGTCTCCCAGTAGTAGCCAAGCTGAAAGATTTCTGCGAGTGAGAGCTCTCGTGACACACCCATTCCCTTGGCTAATAGCTTTCAAACGTAAGATCTTACCTAGATCAGAAAGTAAAAGACAAGGCGGTGAATGCCACGCTTTGGGGTTGAAAGAGCCGCATCGAAGACATCTTGGAGACTGGCCAGAGGACTGACTCCGACCGAGTGGCTGTGGAAGGAGGCGACGAGAACAGACTTCCGTTCACGCTTCTTCCAGTTGAATCACTTCTACATGCACCCTGGCGGTGCCCTGGCCGACAAATCCCAGTTGTTCGGCAGCGCCCCGGCTGAGGTCGATGATGCGTTTCCCGGAATCCGGGTTGTGATCACTAGGGAAGGGGCCGCGGTCATTTACTCGGACGATGATCGACTTGCCGTTTTCCAGGTTCGTCACCTGGACGTGGATCGGCAGCGGCAGATACTTGTGCGCCGCCGTCAACCCGTTGGGGTTGAACAGCTCACCGTTGGCCGTCATGTGGCCTCCGGGTAAACGCCTGGTTTCCTCTCCATACCACGAGGCGAGGCCCGTCTCTTCGTACGTCCGTGCACTGGCAAGGCTCATCGGCACATAATGCTGACCCTTGACAGTGTACGGAGCGGCTTTGACTCGCCCAAGCCTGATTGCCTCTTTAACTGGGAGCCCATCGATGGTCTGAATATCGTCCCGGATCAATGGATACTCCAATGGAGCCTGGACTATCTCAAAGGTAAACTTCCCAATGCGATAGGCCAGCTTGGTGGCCCCCTTCGTCAATTCATAGGTGCCGCGCACGACCCAGATCGTGCCTTTGACCGTTTTTTTGGCGACGCGATAGGTGGTCTTGATCGATGAGAAGACCCCGTCAATGACCGAACAGGACACAAGCGTCGGCAGGATGGGGAGCAAGAGCAGTGGAATGATGTTTGATTTCTTGCAGCAGAAATATAAAGACACGGCGATGAACTTGGCATGAAAACAGGATAAAAACAGGAAGGGCAGCGGAGACTCCGCTGCCCTTCAACAACACATCCACAAAACGAGGCTTACTTGATTTCAGCCTTGAGGTTGGCGGAACCACCATCGGCCACTTCCACCTCAAACTCGATTTTCTTACCCTTGCCAGCGAATGGATGCCAAGCTACCACCTTGTGCTTGCCAGCAGGAACATCCTTAATCTCAAAGGATCCATCCTCCTTGGCAACCGCGAAATGCGGGCTCGACACTGGGAGGAAGAACCCTTGCATAAACTCATGCTGGTCACATTGTAACCGATAGTACCCTTCCTTTTCGGCACCACCACGGAAAGTCACCGGCTTGTCCAGCTTGTCACCCTTCTTCGCAAGACCAATGTTGAAACCGGTTGCCGAGGATGTACCCTTCACCGTGAAACTGTGGGGATTGTGAAGCACACCCAGAGTAGACTTGGGATCTTCAGCGTCTGCATCGGTATTTTCGACCTTGAAGGGCCGAGTATTCACAACGATCCCCGTGAACGGTTGGAAGTCACAGAACGCCGCCACCACTTCCGTGCCGGTATAGCCGTCCATCCAGGCCTTGTCTTCGATGTCGACTACCGCCACCACTGCGCCCTTCAACCCACCATCCTTGCTCACTTCGATCTGCTTCAAGAACCGCTTGTCGCCATCCATCTTGCTCTTGTCGGGAATCTGGGGACAAAACTTTGGATTGGGGAACTTTGAAAAGAGAAATTCCTTATTCTCCGCCTTCCCCGCAAACGTGACCTTCCCACTGATCGTTCCGCCCGCATACGAGGTGAGAGGCGCCGCAACCAACGCGACGGCTGCTACACCAAACATGACTGATAACGCACTCTTCATTGGACTGCCTCCTTAGTGATAGACCAACCAGCCTGTTTCTGACTTTCTCTCTCCACCCTATTTCACATCGGTCGCGATGAAAACTTCGGACCAACGTCCGTTACAGTGGACACATTCACACCACCGCTGGCGAGCTTGACTCAGACCGAGTATGTATATGAAATCTTACAGCCTGCTGTCAATGTGAAACAAGAGGCTTGTATTAGACTACTATTCGGCCTTTCTGACAGTAGATTTTTTGCCTTTAGTCCTGGTAAAGTTACAACTGCATGCCTGATTCCTCAGGCCTGATTATCTGCAAGAGACTCTGCTTCATATGAAGATATGCTCTTTCCCCCAGTAGTGAGTATTATGGTAACACCCGTACAATCCGCCGTCACGCTCAGGCGTACCTATCCCCTCTCCGTCACAATAGTACTGTTCACTCTTGTTGTGGGGAGCGCACTCATCGGGGTGCCCGCTTTCGCAGTTGTCTATGGATATACCTGGCTGGACTGGACCATGTTTGGGCTCCTATACATGATTACCGGGCTCGGCATTACGGTTGGCTACCATCGGCTGATTTCGCACAGGAGTTTCCTGTGTCCCGATTGGGTCAAGACCGGATTACTGATCGCCGGCGGATGGGCACTGCAAAACTCTGCCCTGAAGTGGGGAGCTGATCACATCCGCCACCATGCCGCGTGCGACCAAGATGCCGATCCGTACAACGCTCAGCGAGGATTCTGGCATAGCCATTGCGGATGGCTCTTCTCCGACGGGCGATACTCGGATGAAAAATATGCCACACGGCTCAAGCAAGATCCGGTTATCATGTGGCAACATCGGTACTATGGGCTCATCTTTCTCTCAGGATTGGCACTCCCGTTCGTGGTGGGCTTTCTCTACGGCGGTTGGGTCGGCGGCTTCGGCTGTTTTATGCTCGCCGGCGTCGGTCGGACATTTGCCGTGCTAAATTCGACCTTTTGTATCAATTCAGTGTGCCATTTGTGGGGAAGCCAGCCCCATGGCCAAGCCGATTCAAGCCGCGACAGCTGGTTCGTCTCGCTCCTGACGTTTGGGGAGGGGTATCACAACTATCATCACACTTACCAAAGCGACTACCGAAACGGTCCCCGCTGGTATAATTTTGACCCATCGAAATGGCTGATTTTCACACTGTCGCTGCTCGGATTAGCCTGGTCACTCCGCACCGCTTCCGCCGCTGAGGGCAAAGTTTCAAACCTCTAACTGTTCCCGACCTTCAGCACCACTATTTGCAACAGGTAAATGAGCGGTGTGCTTAGTACTTGCGCAAAGACACCGGCGGGAGATTCAATAACCCTTCACGCACGGCTGCCCATAACGCATCGAGCATCGCGGTGAGGTCAGGGGCCGTTTGAGCCAGTATCTTGACGGCAAGCCCCGGGACAGGTCCAACAGACACACCTCCCAAGACTTCCCCTGGACGAGTGTCCAAGATCGTGGCGATTTTTGACTCCAATTCGTTCCACACCTCTGATGGCGTACTATCGTTCACCACATAAAGCGAAGCCACATAGTTCCATTCTTCCACCAAACCAACACGTCCTAAGTCCGTAGATGGATCAAGAACATATCGCTCAAGCAGCGTACTGCCGGACGCCATCGTAATTCGAATATCGTTCTCCAGATCCGTAAATGCCCATCGCTCTCCACTGGCGATACGGCCAGATGCGACAGCATCCCATAGCAAGAGTGTTGCGCCAGGCGCCAGAGTGGCCTGGAGAGTCTGCCGAAATCGAGAACCGGCAAAAGGGATCGTATGTTCAGGGAACCACTCGAGCACCGCGCCAGAGCCGACCGTGATATTGACGTGCTGTTCGGACACCTTTCCCTCCGTCCGATAGACACGGTTGGCAGAAGGGGCAGAAATCAGGACATGCGCATCCTGCTCCACCTTCATGTCAATGGACAGATGATCACCGCCAACAAGACCGCCGGAGGGGTTCACCAGAAGTGTATAGGCGGCTCCCGTGTCATCAAGATAGATGGGGGGGAGCAGTTTCCAAGGTGTGGTGAAATATGAGTGCGAGATAATAGTCTGGTGATCACACTTCGTGTAGGTGAGCTTAAGCTCGCCGACCCGTCCGACCAATTCCGTCACAAACCATCCTGGAGCCTTCTTTTTCAAGGAAGGCTTTCCTTTCCCAGAAGGTATTCTTTTTGAGGATGTACCGGTTTCCCGAGACGTCCTCTTGTGCTGTCCCTCCCGAGTCGGCATGGTTAGGAACGCCTGGCTCGTTGCGGGATGCGCTCCTCCACCCAGGCCACTACGGCATCCATGCCCTCGCCGGAAAGAATATTCGTGAACGCGAACGGCAGATCCCCGCGCATTTTGCGGGTATCCCGATTCATGACGGACAGATCCGCGCGCACATGCGGCGCCAGATCCATCTTATTGATGACAAGAAAATCTGATCGAGTGATCCCTGGTCCACCTTTTCGTGGGATCTTGTCACCACCCGCCACATCAATCACATAGATGACGTGATCGACGAGCTCAGGGCTAAAGGTCGCGGCCAAGTTGTCGCCCCCGCTTTCCAGAAAGATCAATTCAACATCCGGATGGCGACGAAGCAGATCGTCAATGGCTTCCTGGTTATGCGAGGCATCTTCCCGGATCGCCGTATGTGGACACCCCCCCGTTTCAACACCAAGAATCCGGTCAACCGGCAAAGCACCGCGCGTAGTCAGGATTTCCGCGTCGATTTTCGTGAAAATATCGTTCGTCACGGCGGCAAGGCTGAATCGATCGCGCAACCGCTGACACAGCGCTTCGACAAGCGCTGTCTTCCCTGATCCAACGGGACCTCCAATACCAATGACCGGAATGCCTTGTTTCCGCGCTTGAGTCGGAGTCCAATTGTGACTGTGCTCACGATTTAGATCATGCATGGTCATCCCACGAGCGGACCGTTGAGACCGAAGGCCCTCAACGGCCGTTCTGTTCCTTTCTATGCGTCACGCATGCTCGCTGACTCACGATTAAGACCGAAAGAGTCTCCATTCCAGAGCACCATGCCGCATGGCATAAATGTCTTGAATCGGCGACCACGAGCTCATTGCGCTCTCTGAGTCAACGTCTCGACTGATCCGCTCAATCAATGGCAGCCATTCGCCCAAGATGCGCTGCCCTTCATGTTGTCCAAGAGGGCTGAGTCGCATGGCCGCGGAGATAAACCCGACCGCAGCTTGATACAGGAAGGCAGCCGCCGTGTCCTCTTGGCTCCAACCTGCTGCACCGAGCGTGAGTCCGAACGTGATCGCTAAATGGCCAGGAGCGCGCGCGGCCTCGACCTCGTCACAATATGCCGCAAGAATCGGTTTCCCTCGGATTTGATCCGCCGCAACTCGGATGACTTGCCGCCCCATTTGACGGCTGGCCAACCGCGATGCTCGACTGAGCTTCGCCGCCTCGAGCATTCGATCGATAGCCAGCGCCATCGAAATTTGTCCGGCAGCTCCTGCTCGATTGGCTCTTTTCGTGGCCAGGGCGTCTCGTCGGCTCATGCCACCTCGGAGCAAATCCTCGATGTACCCGGCAAGTTGATCGGAGGTTTTTACAGCACCACCTTGAACGGCAGCTTCCAAACCCGACGAAAATGCGTACCCGCCAGACGGGAAAAACGTATCAACAAACCGCAACCCTTCAAGCAATGCAGACGTATTCATGGGGCATGAAGAAACAAAAACAGCCAGTCAGCGACCTTCACACTACATCCGCTACAGGTAGCCGAGCCAGCCGTCATTTTCGTCAAAACAAGAAATACCGCTGCGCCATCGGGAGCACGACGGCTGGCTCACAGGTCAGTCGCACCCCGTCGGCTGTCACGACGTACGTCTCCGAATCAACCTCGATTTTGGGAAGGTAGTCGTTCAGCTTGAGGTCCCGTTTTTTGATATTCCGGCAATTCTTGACCACAGCCACACGCTTCTGCAATCCAAGCTTCGTTGGGATCCCTCGATCTAGTCCTGCCTGCGACAGGAAGGTCAGACTGGTGCTGGACAGCGCCCTCCCAAAGGCACCGAACATGGGCCGGCTAATAATCGGCTCCGGTGTGGGGATTGACGCGTTCGGATCGCCCATCTGTGCCTGAGCGATAAACCCGCCTTTCAGCACCATTTCCGGCTTGACTCCGAAGAACGCCGGCTTCCAAAGCACCAGGTCGGCGAACTTCCCGACCTCCACGGACCCAACCTCATGGGCAATCCCATGCGTGATAGCAGGATTGATCGTGTACTTGGCCACATACCGCTTGGCGCGGAAGTTATCATTCTGCGACGAGTCTGTCCCCTCATTCGGCGACAGATGGCCCCGCTGGACCTTCATCTTATGCGCGTTTTGCCAGGTCCGGATGATGACTTCTCCGATGCGACCCATGGCTTGCGAGTCAGAGGACATGATACTGATCGCGCCTAAATCATGGAGGATGTCTTCCGCCGCGATGGTTTCTCGCCGGATTCTGGACTCGGCAAAGGCCACGTCTTCCGGAATTCTTGGATTGAGGTGATGGCATACCATCAACATATCCAGATGCTCGTCCATTGTGTTGGTCGTAAACGGCATCGTGGGGTTCGTCGACGAGGGAAGCACGTTCGGCTCGCCGCACACTTTAATGATATCCGGTGCATGACCGCCCCCGGCGCCTTCCGTATGGAACGTATGGATCGTTCGGCCCTTGAACGCCTTGATCGTGTCCTCGACAAACCCTGCCTCATTCAACGTATCGGTATGAATCGCAACCTGCACATCGTAACGCTCCGCCACGCTCAGACAGGTGTCGATCGCTGCCGGGGTCGTCCCCCAATCTTCGTGCAGCTTGAGACCTATGGCGCCGGCCTCAACCTGCTCATTCAATCCATCGGGATGGGACGAGTTGCCTTTACCCAGAAATCCAAGATTGATAGGAATACCCTCGGATGCCTCCAGCATGCGATGGATATTCCATGGTCCTGGCGTACAGGTCGTCGCGTTGGTACCCGTCGCAGGACCAGTGCCCCCGCCGATCATCGTGGTAATGCCAGCCGATAGCGCGTCCCAATATTGTTGCGGACAGATGAAATGGATGTGGGTATCAATGCCGCCGGCCGTCACAATATGTCCTTCTCCTGCGATCACTTCCGTTCCGGCACCAATCTCCATTCCCTTGGTCACATTCGGCATCAGATCAGAATTGCCTGCCTTCCCGATACCAACGATCCGCCCGTCTTTGATCCCGATATCCGCCTTCACTATCCCGGTGTAGTCGAGAATGAGGGCATTGGTGATGACCGTATCGAGTGCACCGTTCGCGTTCGTCACCCGCGGCGACTGGCCCATCCCGTCTCGAATCACTTTCCCGCCGCCGAACACCGCTTCTTCTCCGTACGTCGTAAAGTCTTGCTCGACTTCGATAAGCAGTTCCGTATCCGCTAGCCGGACACGATCACCAGTGGTGGGGCCGTAGAGTGAGGCATATTGCCTTCTTGGAATTTTCACCGGACGCCTCCTTTTCCAGAAAATCCGCGGGTACCCGCGAGCGACAGCGCGCGACCCTTGACCTGCGCATCATCGAGTGATCCTTCCGTCAATCCATTGATGCCATAGGCAACCCGCTTCCCGGCTAAGGCCACAACCGTCACTCGCTTGTCCTCGCCCGGCTCGAACCGAACCGCCGTGCCGGCGGGGATACAGAGCCGAAATCCGAACGCTTGTGCACGGTCGAATGTGAGGGCATGATTGGATTCGAAGAAGTGGCAGTGGGAACCAACTTGGATAGGTCGATCCGCGACATTCTTGACGGTCAGCTCCCTTGTTTCACGCCCGTTGAACGCCTCGACCTCGCCGGCGGCGGTCAGAATCTCCCCTGGAATAACCGGCTTCCCCAGCTCAGCTTTGATCACGTCGGCAAGCGACCTCACGGTTTTCTTTGGCGACTGCTGACGCTTCGCCGAACTTCGCTTCGCCGAACTTCGCTTCGTCTTCTTCGGCATGGCTCCCTCCTACAGGGATACAGATGGGTGGTTGGGCACGAGTTGCGCTTATCGAATTGGATTGTGGACGGTCACCAGTTTGGTCCCATCAGGAAAGGTCCCTTCGACTTGAAATTCATGAATCATCTCCGGCACACCAGGCATCACATCTTTCCGCTTGAGGAGCGTCGTGCCGTACGTCATCAACTCGGCGACGGTTTTTCCGTCACGAATACCTTCCAGGACAGCGGCAGTGAGATACGCAACGGATTCTGGATGATTGAGTTTGAGGCCTCGCTTCTTGCGATCAGCGGCCAGTTGTCCCGCAACATAAATAAGTAACTTTTCCTGTTCTCTCGGGGTCAGATGCATGAGCTTCCCTCCCTAGCGCAATGACTCTCCCATTTCTTGGCAAGAACACTCGATGCGGGCAAGAGCATCCTCTCTCTTAGCGAAATCTAAGCATTCCTACTGTAGAGTTGCAATCCCTGTCTAGACGATTGGCAATCCCGATAGTTCATCGAGGCAAGTCCAAACAAACAAGAGGCAGGAGATACCTTCCATCGCACCCACTACACCGTGAGATGTTGCCGCACCATGTCGGCATTCAACTCCGTGCTCTTGCCCTGAGCCATCACGGCTCCTTTGGCCATAACCACGTACTTCTCCGCCAGCCGGGCGGCGAAGTGGAGGCCTTGTTCCACCAACAGAATCGCGAACCGGCGCGACTGCTTAAAGCCGATAATGACATCCTCAATCTGATCGACGATCGAGGGCTGAATCCCTTCGGTCGGTTCATCCAATAACAGGAGCTTCGGACTGGAGAGAATGGCGCGGCCGATTGCCAACTGCTGTTGTTCCCCACCACTTAAGACCCCACCCGGACGATGAAGAATCTGCGTCAACTTTGGAAACAGGTGATAGACCTCATCGAAAGCCTCGCGTTCAGAGACATCACCCGTGATGGACGGGCGGTTCCAGTACCCGAGCAAGAGATTTTGGTGCACGGTCAAGTGCGGGATAATCTCGCGCCCTTGCGGCACGTACGCCAGCCCTCGCTTAGCCCTGAGATCCGTGCGATCCTGCGTGATATCTCGCCCATCAAACGTAATGGTGCCGGACCGAGCCGGCAGCAAGCCCGTCAGCGTCTTCAACGTGGTCGTCTTCCCCATCCCGTTTCGGCCCATCAGACACACCACTTCCCCCGCCTCAATGGTGAACGAGACATTCCGCAGAATATGGCTCTCGCCGTAGTACGCGTTGATATTCTCGAGCGCTAGAGTCATCCGTGGTGTTTCGTGTGCCATATGCAACGCAGCTCCGTCTTGTCCCTAATGGGCCACCTTGGCCCGGCCAAGGTAGATTTCTCGAACATGGTCATCCGCTTGGACGGCTTCGACCGTACCTTCGCAGATGACGGTCCCCTCAGCGAGCACCGTCACGATCTTTGCAATCTGCCGGACAAAGTCCATATCATGCTCGATCACGACGATCGCCTGCTTTTCCGATAAGGACGTCAGCAAGCGTCCGGTCTGCTCCGTTTCCTTATCACTCATCCCAGCCACGGGCTCATCGACCAAGAGCAACGAGGGGTCCTGCAAAATCACCATGCCGATCTCCAGCCATTGCTTTTGGCCGTGAGACAAAGCCCCGGCCCGATCATGAGCATGATTCGATAAGCCGATGGTCTCCAACGTCTCCTCAATGCGCGCGCGCTCCGCCGCCGACGACCGGCCCATCAAGGTCGGAAAGACGCCCTTACTCGGGCGCTTGACCGACAGATCCAGGTTCTGCCAGACCGACAAGTTGCCATAGACCGACGGCGCCTGAAACTTCCGGCCCACGCCCAGCTTCGTAATGTCTTCAGCATTCTTCCCAACTAAATTGGCCCCCTTGCCGAACAGGATCTTCCCAGAGGTGGGTCTGGTCTTGCCACAGATCACATCCAAGAGCGTTGTCTTGCCAGCTCCGTTCGGACCGATGACGACACGCAACTCGTTATAATGAACACTAAAGTTACAGTTGTTCAACGCCTTGAATCCGTCGTAGTCCATAACGACGTTTTCGCAGTTGAGAATCAGGTCTCCGTCGGTCACGCCACGGTCCCCCCTTCTGCCTTGATCGCCGGCGCCGGGGTTTCCTTGCGTGCCGTCGCTTTCCGAATCATCCCCAGCAGTCCATCCGGAAACATCGTCACCACGACCACAAAGAGTCCGCCAAGGATAAAGGGCCAGGCCTCCGGAAAGTAGTTGGTCAACACGCTGCGGCCATAGTTCACAGCCACCGCCCCCAAGACCGCGCCGATTAACGTGCCCCGCCCGCCGACCGCCACCCAGATGACCACCTCCAGCGACGGCAACACCCCAATCTGCGCAGGGGTAATAATCCCCACCTGCGGCACATATAGCATGCCCGCTAATCCTGCCAGCCCTGCAGAGACCACGAAGACAAAGAGCTTGTACTTCCAAGGCGTGTAGCCCGAAAACGTGACGCGGGATTCACTGTCGCGGATCGCAATGAGGACATTGCCCGCGCGTGAGGCCACAATCCACCGACAGAAGAGATACGCCGCCACGAGCGCGAGAACCGTGATGATATACAGTCCTCGTTGGGTCGACGGGTCTGAGAGCCTGAACCCGAGGAGCTGTTTAAAATCCGTCAACCCATTCGTGCCACCTAGCCGCGTCTCGTTCCGATTGAACACCAGCCATGCCGCAAAGGCTAAGGCCTGGGTGATGATGGCAAAATAGACGCCCTTGATGCGGCTGCGAAACGCCAGAAACCCGAAGAGCGTCGCGAAGAGGACCGGCACGAGAATGGCGCCGAGGAACCCGCCCACAAAGCTCTTGAACGGGTACCAGAACAGCGGCAGCTCTTTGACCTGCGTCCACACCATAAAGTCAGGCAGTTCGCTGCCATACACACTTTCCGCCCCGATCTGCAGCGCCAGGTACATTCCCATGCAGTAGGCGCCTAATCCGAAAAAGACCCCCTGGCCCATGCTGAGCACACCGCAATAGCCCCAGATCAGGTCCAATCCCAGCGCGAGGATGCCAAACGCCAAGAACTTGCCGAATTGATTCAACCGAAAGTCAGAAAGATGCAGCCAGGAGTCGTCGGCTGGCAGCACATTCAGCAGCGGGAGGAGAACGAGTAATACCAGTCCGACCAGGGACAACGAGACAGTCTCGCGGCTATCGGGACGAGCAACCGTTTGTTCAGGCATCGGCGTTGCGTCCTTTCGCGGCAAACAGGCCCTGTGGCCGCCACTGCAGGAAGAGAATCACCCCGACCAGGATAAAGACCTTCCCATAGACTGCCCCGCTGACGGGCTCGATCAGCTTGTTCAGCCCACCAATGCCGAGCGAGGCCCAGATCGTCCCGGCGAGTTTTCCGACTCCACCGGTCACCACGACCATGAAGGCATCAACGATATAGTTCTGCCCGAGTCCGGGATCAACATTGCCCACCATGGTCAGCGCCCAGCCTGCGATCCCAGCCAGCCCGGAGGCGAAGGCAAAGGTATAGGAGTCCACCTTGCGGGTCGGGATCCCAAGACAGGCGCTCATATTGCGGTTTTGCGTAACGGACCGGACCCGAATGCCGAGGTTGGATCGGAACAATAAGAAATAAATCCCAAGCACGCACACGATCGAGAGCAGGATGATGAAAATCCGATTGTACGGCAAATAGACGCCGACCATCACTTGCGCCCCGCCGCGCAAGGCTTGCGGCGCAATGACCGCCGTCAGGTCGCCGAAGTATACCCGCGCCGCCTGCATGAGGATTAAGCTCACGCCCCACGTCGCCAGCAGGGTCTCCAACAGTCGCCCATAGAGAAAGCGAATCACGGTCGCCTCCAGCACCCAGCCAAAGGCGGCGGCCGAACAAAAGGCAACCGGCAAGGCCACGGGGAAATACCAATCGAAGACCTCGGGAGACAACCAGCTAACGAACGCCTGTTGTGTGACGAACGTGGCATAGGCGCCCACCATCATCAACTCGCCGTGCGCCATGTTGATGACCCCCATCAAGCCGAAGACGATCGCCAGGCCCAGAGACATCATCAACAAAATAGAACTGAGGCTGAGGCCTCGAAAGAATGTCTCGATGGCATCCGCCCACCAGAACCATGCGTCAATCTGCCCGATCGACGCATGCGCCGCATCCGCCAACGCGCGCTGCTCGTCCGTGGCTCCACTCTGGGTACCGGCTTCAAGCAATTCTTTGAGCGCAGACAGCCCGTTCTGGCTTCTGAGCTCCCCAAGCTTCTTGACAGCGACTACTCGGACCGCGTGATCCTCAGCACGAAGCCGGAGCAGCTGTGCGGATTCCTCCATCGTGTACTTGACCCACCAGACAGGCTCCTTTGTGGCAGCCTCTTCAAGCCAGACAATGGCTTCCGACCGGCCGGTGCCGACCAGATCGGCGGCGGCTGACCGTCGGGTATCCGACTGGGCATTGGTGAGATTGGCATGGTTCTTCAGCAGATCGATCACGGGCTTGAGGGCTTGCCGGGTTGCCCGATCCGCCTCGGCACGGATTGCATCGAGCTTGGGAAGCAGACTCGCATCACCCTGCGCAATGAGGAGCGCCGCCGCCGTGCTCCGGACCGCCGCATCCTCACTCGTGATGTCGAGAAGGGCCTGTTCGATCGGAGAGCTGGCTCCTGCAGCAACCTCCGAGGCCAACGGTTGCTCTGCCACTGCCGTTCCTTGTGAAATGATCAGGAGAAAAAGAGCAACAACAATTTTGGAGAATAGAACAAATCCTCTACGCATGGATCTCCATTTTGGTGATACTGGCCGACTCACAATCAGTCAGGCGCTTCCGCGCCGTTCTTCACCGAATACAAGGGATCAGACATAGACCACCCGGCAAAGTCTGAAACGCAGTCCACATTCGCAATTGAACCCGCCCTATCGCTACTTCTTGATTGATGCAGTAATCATTCTACCCATGTTGCGGCTCAAGATATCTCACAAAAGACAGTGTAGACCTATCGGGGAAATCCTGAAAGATCGGTGGGAGATCCCCTAGGGAAGTGGAGCCGTCCAATTTACTGCAGGGGCCCAATCGTCGCACTGTGGAGAGCTGCGTCCTCGCTCTTGAGCTTGATACGCGCAGGTTTGATCGAGCTGCCAGCGAATCCCACACAAGCGATGCACATATGCATGTGGAGCGGGCCAGGCTCATTACCAAGATAACCTCCGTGCATAAACGTCAGCAGCAGACAGCCTCAAGCAGGAGGGGCTGGAATCTTCGTCACGAACGATTCCAGCCCCTCCCCGACAGACGTTGGACCCAGTATCGGAACGGCCGGTGAGCCGGCAAACCGGCTTGCGTCCCGCTCCTATTTCTTTTGATACGTCCCTTGATGATTAATCCAGTCGCACCCCTTCTCGGGGTTGGTGTACTCACTCCACGGCTCAGGCTTCACCAGGCCTTTGGAACGATGCACGACCTTGAATTGACCATTCTTGAGAATTTCAGCGATCAGCACCGGCTTATGGGTGTGCTGGTTGGCCTCATCCATCATGATCTGGCCACCCGGCGCCAGGAACTTCTGTCCGTAGACCGCCTTGCGCACGGCGTCCACTTCAATGGACCCTGCCTTTTCCACCGCCTGCTTCCACACATAGACGCCGAAATAGGCGGCCTCAATCGGATCGTCGGTGACCCGGTTTTCACCGTCCGGCAGATTGTTCCGCTTGCAATAGGCCTTGAAGGCTGCCACGAACTTCTTATTTTGCGGCGTCTCCACGCTCTGATAATAGTTCCACGCCGCCAAGTGCCCGACCAGCGCGCTCGTATCCATGCCGCGCAGTTCGTCTTCGGCCACGCTGAACGCCATGATCGGTGCGTCTTCAGCGCGCATGCCCTGATTGCCAAATTCTTTATAGAATGGCACGTTGCTGTCCCCGTTGATGGTACTGATCACCGCCGCCCCGCCGCCGGCCGCAAACTTCTTCAGCTTCCCGCAGATGGTTTGATAGTCCTGGTGATGGAACGGCGTATATTCTTCCTCGATGTTGGACGCCGGCACCCCCTTCGCCAATAACATGGCCCGCAGAATCTTGTTGGTCGTGCGGGGATAGACATAGTCGGTCCCGAGGAGATAAAACTTCTTGAAGCCGCCGCCTTCGGCGCTCATGAGGTATTCCACCGCCGGGGCCGCCTGTTGATTGACCGCCGCACCGGTATAGAACACGTTGCGGGAACACTCTTCGCCTTCGTACTGCACGGGATAGAAGAGCAAGCCGTTATTCTTTTCGAAGACCGGCAGCACGGATTTCCGGCTCACCGAGGTCCAGCAGCCGAACACCACTGACACTTTGTCTTCCAACAGCAGCTGCTTGGCCTTCTCGGCAAACAGGTCCCAATTCGACGCTGGATCGACGATCTTCGCCTCGATCTGCCGCCCCATGACGCCGCCGGCTTTGTTGATTTCCTCGACGGCCATCAGCACGACATCGCGCAAGGATACTTCGCTGATCGCCATCGTGCCGCTCAGCGAATGGAGGATTCCAATCTTGATCGGTGGGCCGCCCGCCCCATACGACAGAGCGTACTGGCCGAGGTTGCCCAGGAGTGCCGCCACGCCGACGCCGGCCGCCACGCGCCCGCTCTGGCCGAGAAATTCTCGTCGCGACGACCCCGGGTGTTCAGTAGGGGCAATCGATTCCTTCACGTCCTGTAAATCCTGCGGGGTGTTCTTGTCCATCGTGCATCACTCCTTATGTGTCTGCCGTGAGTTGCCAACTGCCGGTCCCTGCTGCTTCCGCTAAGCACCGCTCTCCAAAACGATCGGCCACCTGGCATAAGCCTCTCGCGCAAAAGTTCTTCGAGCGGGCCACTGTACAGCCTTACACCGAGCTACCTGGCTCATAAATAGACTCCTCTCCCTCCTTTCTTTTGGAACGTTCAGGGAGCCAGTGGAAACTATCGGAACTACCTAAAGGGGGCCACCGAGAGTGGATGTTGACGTGTAACGTGCGTTGTATGGAATGGGCGTTGCTACGTGATTGACAGCTTCGCTTGCGCCTCATGAGCATTTAAACTCGTTCTCCTCCGTGGGGCGACAGGATTGTATACAAAATGTTCTCGCCCCGTCAAGGTCGCTGTCCGCTCATCAATGCACGTGATTCGTCCGCAAACCAAGAGAGGAAGCCATCCCCGGCTGAATGCTCTATACCTTTCTGCGTCGTGAGGCAAACCCCATCTGACTCACTTGCTCACTCAGCAGAAGGATCACCCTGAATATCGACCTTACAGCTACTATCCTCCAGGATCACACGACCTGATACAAGCTGGCTACTGGTGTTTTGTTTTTAACGGATGTTCCTGTTACACTGCATCCCGCTTGAACTCAACCAAGCAACACAACATCATGAATGTCACGCAACGCTTCTCTTCGATATTTCGCCTCAGCCTGCTCATGCTAAGTTGTTTGGCAATTGGTTGCGCCGGACCTCGCCCTACCACACTTATTCACGAGGCCCCTCTCGGCACAGTGTTCCTTGAGGATGTCTCCAGTAACTCGTCCCAGGCGGCACATCCCATCAAATTGTCCGAAACGACCGTCGCAGATATCTTGCGCGGAGTACACACGAAGGAAAAAAGCGGACTCTTGCTGCTGCTCGGCAAAGCCTTGAAGACAACGAACCTGAACGATATTCGGACATTCTCCGAGGATGACATCGCATTCTTGACTCCACATATTGCCACCGCCCTTGCGCGAGCGACGCCCAATCAACGAGTGGGTTTTCATATCTATTCCACACCGCAGCTATCACAGGCTCCAACGGCCAATCAAAATAGAGAGACGACCTCGGGGCATCTCTTCGCTGACGGTCTCTCGCTACATTTCACGTTGACTCACTACCGATACTATCCAGGGAAAAAACCCACCGCGAGCCAAAAGGAGCCACGTCCACTCCCGGATACGGATGGCCTGCGCGACCGTGAAGTGACCTTCCTGCCAGAAGCCGCCCTCCGACCGGACGCATATGACCGATCGAGCTGGATTGGAAAGTCGGAAGATCGATCACTCGCCATTGATTATCAACTGCTGGCGAGAGTCCTTGCCACACCTCCACCTTCGCCCCCTGTTGCGCAGCCGGCCCCCACGGTCGCAGCGCCCATTCCACAACAGCCCCCATCGATTCCAGTGCAAGCCGCACCAAGTGAGAGGAATGAGGCCGACTTGCAGGCGTTTAAGGAAGAGCTGAAAGCGCTCCAGAAAAAGGTGGACGAACAGAGCGCCGAACTCCAGCGACTCAAGAGCCCACCACCCAAGAAAAAGTAACGCCCTCACGACGGAAGCTGACGGACGCGAAGGGTCTGGTGACGGTTCGAAGACTCATCCCCACACACCGGCCTTCGCCTGAGCTCCCGACGATCTGTTCGTTGACTATTGAGCGGCAGGAAGGGGATCCAGCATTTCATCGAGAGGAGCAGACGTTTGAAGATCATCGCTCACTGAGGGCTCCACACTTGACTCGATCGTCTCAATCGATCCCTCCTCAGACAACACCTCTCCACCGTCCATCGGAAGGAATGCTTGCTCCGCCTCACCAAGCTCCTTGAATTCACGAAGAGGTGGCAGCTGCGAGAGGTCGCTCAAACCAAAATGTTCAAGAAAGAATTTGGTCGTCCCGTACATGATCGGACGACCGGGGACTTCTTTGCGTCCGACGATTCGCACCAGTTTTCGCTCCAACAGCGTGCGCAAGACGCCGGACGTCTCCACTCCACGGATTTCTTCGACCTCCGACCGCACCAACGGCTGTTTGTAGGCAATAATTGCCAATGACTCCAGCGCGGACCGGGACAGCTTCGCCGATGTCTTGGCCTTGTCCAGCCGTTTGATCCAGGGCGCATAGTCCAACTTCGTCACGAGACGGTATCCGCCGGCGACGACAGCCAGTCGCACCCCGCGCCCATCTTGATCGAGCGCTTGGCCAAGATGTCGCAGCGCCTCTTCCACATCAATCTTCGGCACATTCCCCATCACGGTCACAAGGCGAGCCACAGACAACGGTTCGGAAGAAACAAAGAGCAGTGCTTCCAGAATCGCTTGGAGTTCCCCCAATCCTTGCACCTGAGGGCCATTGATACTCTGATCAGACGGCGATCCATTCGCCTCTTCGCTATTCACCGTACTCGTCTCCGGCATCTCATGAACCAGATCCGCCGTCAGTAGCGTCATGTCCCCCTCCATTCCATATCGACATCGTCAAGTTCTGCCGGATCAGGCACCAAGGAGAACATCCGTGAGACTAAAATCGGTCCGAATGTTTCCACTTGGAATACACGAGCCACCCGCAGTCTCATCAACTCAAGTAAGGCCAAGAACGTCACGACGACCACCAGCCGATGACTCGATCCCTCAAACAGCGCAGCAAATGAGACCGAGTCTTTGCCTCCAAGTATTTCCAAAATGAGATTCATTCGCTCGCGTACCGTGAGATTGTCAGGCGCAATCTCAATGAGCTTGCTGCCAGGATTCCGCTCAAGCACTCCCTTGAGCGCATCGACCAGATCAAACAGCGAGACATTCTCCAGCGAAAGATCCTCCTCAACCGCTGCGTCTACTGAAAGCGCTTGCTCACGCCAAAAGATCTCATTCCACATCTTTTCCTGGTCGTCGAGCTGACGGGCCGCTTCTTTGAAACCCTTATATTCCAGCAGCCGTCGAACGAGCTCTTCCCGAGGGTCCGGCCCTTCCTCGTCATCGTCGGACGTCTCATCAACCGGCAACAGCATTTTGGATTTGATCTGCAAGAGCGTCGCCGCCATGACCAAAAAATCCCCTGCCACATTGAGATTGAGTTCTTCCATCGCTTCCAGATACTCGAGGTATTGTCGGGCAATCATCGCAACGGGGATATCGTAGATGTTGATCTCATTCTTCTTGATGAGGTGCAGCAAGAGATCCAGTGGTCCCTCGAAATTTTCGATACGGACCTGGTACGGAAGCTCTGGTTGCTCAAAATCTTCTGCCTGAGAGTCCACGGCGTCGTTATATCAACTTATGGGGTGACGGGCAAGCCTGATCCTATATGTTGGGGATGATCGAGTGCTCTTCATTTGAGCTTTGCGGCATACGCCACGAGCAAAGCGGCCACGATGAGAAACATCACAGTGAGCGCATACTGTCCATTACTGGTTTGAAGAAGGCCGCCAGGCTGAGCTGATTCACGTCGTTTTGCTTGGTCTAATAGAGGCGGGTGATCGAACCGTGCCTTTACCAGATCGTCTTGTTGCCGGAACTCAGCATGGGAGAAGTCAGCTGATCCTAAAAACTGGGCACCCGCAAAGACCGCTTCGCCCTCAAAGGCCGCAAAGCCAAAGAACGTCTCGCGGCTGAAAATCGCTTCACTGAAGCTGACCCGCCCCTTGAAGCGACTCCCTGAAAATCCTGTCCCCAGGCCGAACCTCGACCGCTCAAATACCGCTGGTTGCTCGAACGTCACTTCTAGGAATTCCGCCATACCGTCGAAGAGCGCGCTGGTACAGTCCACCGAACCTCGAAATGTAGATTGGTGAAATCTGGTGCTGGGGCCAAACTTGGTCTCCCGACACCCCACCGGCATGGTGAACTGTCCCTGGACAAAATAGGCTTCTTTTTCGAATGTGGCTCGTGAGAGCTCGACCGGCTTGTGGAACACCGACCGAGAGAGATCCACACCTTCCTTGAAATGGGACCCAGAAAAGTCGACAGGTCCTTCAAACCGAAGCGTGCTGTCGGTTGCCCGATGGCGCACTGCGCCCACCACCACGGAATCTCGCAGGCTCAGTGCCTCACGAACAATTCGCTGCCCGTTGCCGCCGACATGATCCTCGAGGTTCGCTCTCTCCGAGGTACGCCCTGGTGAGCCTCCCGTCGTCTGTACGGCTAGGCGATCGAAGATCAGGTCCCCGCGCACCAATACACCAAGGAGATCCACGGAACGCCCCTTGGCGATCGCATCCATAATCACTTCGCCACGCACGGCATGGCTCTCCCGCTCCGCCTGCGTGCAGCTGGGCGAGAGATGGATCACGAGCCCCGCGTCAATTCCAGTTGCAGCTGTCTCGGCAACGCAACCAGCATTGGCCTCTCGTGAACAAGTCACCATGGCACAGAGAAGCACCAGCGCCAGGCACCAGGGAGACCGTCTCGTTTTCAGCATGGCAGTGAGTGAACGATCGAAGCGGCGATGGAACAAGGTGCTGGCCACATTATTTCATGGAGGAGAGAGACGAAACATTCAGAAGATAACGAGACACCGCCGCTGGAACCGATCAGTTCCAGCGGCGGTCAGTGAACACACTGAGCGACTCCAACCTGAGAACCCTCGCTCTTGCACAAGAGTTTACATCGAACAGAAGATACGAGGGACCTAGCCAGAAGTCCCAGAGGCCATGAGATATCAGTTATTTCGATAGTCGTCGTCCAATAAGTCTTCAGATTTATTGATTAACCCGTCCCTGTCATCATCGGCATCAAGATCGAGCTCCTCTTGGGCGTCATCTTCCTCGACCTCGTCCTCCATCCCCAGCTCATCACTGTCCATTTCATCTTCATCGTCAAGATCAGCCTCGTCCGGCTCCATAGGTATCGCTGGTTTCGTCACTACGGGCTTGCGTGGCGCTACATCCGGCTCCGCCACGAATTTCTTCGCGGGTGCGCTCGGTGGGCTGACCTTGGGTGCAGCCTTTTTCGCAGGTTTGCCAGCCGCTTTCTTGACGGTCTTTTTCTTCAAGGCCGACTTGGATGCCTTGACGGCCGCCCGCTTCTTCACTGTCTTCTTGACAGCCTTCTTCTTCGGCAACGGTGCAGTCTTTTTCGTCCGCGACGATTTTTTCGTGACGGCTTTCTTCTTCTTGTTCGCCATTCCGATCCCTCCTCTTCATTTCAGCCAGGCGCAACGGCCTCCATCTAGCATGAACGAACAACCTCTTGCAACCACCCCGCTTCTTGGCCTCCATCGATTGGCTCGTTCGCCCGTTCTTAGGATTTCATGGAGAACGATTCTGGCATCCTACGAGGTGCGGTACGGTGGGCAGATGGCAGGGCACCACCCCCAAGCGATCCGGCTCAATCGCATGCTATTATGACGAGGCGCCTCGAGCACGAGCCTGAATCCTCTCTTTTACTTCCGGCTCTTATGAAGAAACCGCCTTATTGAGCATGGAGTAACGCCGACGTGAACCGCTTACGCATCATAACGATTGCCCTAGGGATCGGAACCGCCACAGGTGGACCCGCCCTGGACCTCTCCCCTGCCACACAGATCCTGATGGAGAACGGATCGCCCTATTACATTCCTGCCACCGCCACCGTGGCGAGCGGCATGCCCATTCGCTGGAATAACCCGACACCAACCCACCATACCGTCACCCACAGTGACTGCGTGAAGGAAGAAGGTCCCTGCCTGTTCGATTCTGGGACAGTGGCACCAGGAGGACACTTTACGGTGACGGGCTTGCCGGCCGGCCGGTACCCCTATCACTGCAGTATCCATCCCATCATGCGAGGCCAGCTGGTCGTGACTGACAATCCCTCAACACCGTCGCAGCTGTAACACATCGATCATCTTGCAGGATGGCTGATCGCTCCTGTAGGCTGCCGATGCTTAGCACGAAAAAACTGCTCGTTATGAAACCCGCTGCCGCTATCCATCCACCCTGGAGCTTGACTGGAGAGGCCCTAAGCCTCCTGGCCTGGCACATGCCCGACCTCGTCGCGTATCACTCTCACCTCGACGAATGGTGGTTTGCTCCGCTCGATGACAACCTGCCGCTCATCCGACTGAACCGCACCGGCCTGGACCTGCTCAAGGCGATGAACGGCCATGCGACGGTCGGTATGCTCCTTGAACAATACGGCGCGACAATCTGTGGGCCGGACGGGCAACCAGGGTCCTGGCATCTTGAACGATGGGCCACGCCCAACTATTCCCTCTGCTATTTCGGAACGGACCCACCAGGAGGCCATCGACACAACGCCAAGTGGGATATCCTACTCCAACAGATCCGTGAAGGTTGGTCGGGCCAGGATGGGTTCGAGGGCGAAGAGCATTTGGAATCATTCCATCATCACGAGCTTGCCCAAAGCAAAGAAGATGACAGCCACTTTGACCTGATCGAAACCACCGTCTCTCATCTCTTCCGTGAACCGAGCGAAGCCCTGAGCGGCTTGACCTACGGGCGGCTCCTCATGCGGCAACTGCGTCGACTCGGCTGGTTCAACCCCAAGCCGAAGGTTCTCCTGGAAATCGGTGGAGGACTGGGCTACCTTGCGCAAGAACTTGGCAAGGATCTGTTGCCCTTTGAAAAGCAAGGCATCACATACTTGTCACTCGACATCACGCAACCGTTCCTCACACTCCAAGTCACTCGAGCCAAAGTCGGCGGATGGCAGGTCTCCGGCACCAGGGCCAATGCCGAATCGCTTCCGTTTGCCGATCACTCCATCGATCTCGTGATCGACAACGAGAACATGGCAGACATGACACCGGTGCAACTGAGCAGAAACGAGCTGACGTGTGGGGTCGGAGAGACAGCACAACATCAAGAAGCCCTGGATTGGATCAGGCGGCTTCGCCTTCCAATCGAACAGAACCCGCCTGAATCAGTGATCTTTAACCTAGGACCGATTCGCTTCGTCGCTGAATTGTGGCGAGTGCTCAAGCCGGGTGGCCGAGTCTTTCTCACCGAGTTCGGCATTGAAACTGGTTGGCCCGCGCCCGTGAAGCTGCCGGGACATACAGAATACGAGGTCCAATACAACCACCTGCGGCAAGCAGTCCGTTGGCTCGGCTTTCAGGAGCGGTATCTGTCCCTTCCACAATTCCTAGGACTGAAACCGGACACAAAAGTCCTCTGCACCGGCGCCACCTACACCATCCAGCGGTTCTGTCAGGCCACCAATAAATCCTTTGCCGTGCGCGCCTATACAGAAAAGGAATTACAGCAAGCTCTAGGTGATATGCTTCCCAAACTCCAGGGCCTCCACTATCACGACCTCGCCGATCCCGCGTGGTTCGGCCTCCAAGACTTCAAAGTGCTGTTGTTGGAAAAACCAGGAGGCGCACCAAAAGCCCAGTTCACTGAACAACATGGCTATCGGTGGTATTCGCAGAAGTAGAGGGCTTGAGGGTAGCCTGGTTAGTTCCCCGTGCTCGCCGACCGCGCACACAAGAATTACCAAATTCTCAGATCAAGGGCGATGCTCGGTCAATGCGCGCAGTAGGGAACCAACCAAGCTGCCCTCAACAGAGTGGGTGATAGAAGGAAACGTCCTCGGTTCAGGCAGCTCTCATTACGCTGCAAACTCGACTCGAACAGTACGGCCCAAACGGGCTTCCAGCGTGATGAGCATTTCTAGGCTGAACTTGTCCCATTTGCCCCGCACGAGGTCAGAGACGCGCGATTGTGCAATGCCAAGGCGCTTGGCCGCTTGGGATTGGGTCAGCTTGTGCTTTTCGATATACAAGCGAAGATCGCTCATCAAGTTGGAACGCATGTGAAGCACAGCCGCTTCAGCCGGATCGAACCCAAGGTCGGCAAACACATTGCCGCTCGATTTCGTCGTGTTCTTTTTCATGATCGACCTCCAATCTGACGATACCGTTTCCGCGCCAACTCAATGTCTTCTCTTCTGGTCTTCCGTGTCTTCTTCTGGAACACATGCAGCACGTAAATAGCCTTGCCAAATTGGGCTACATAGAGCACCCGCCATTCTCCCAAGACATGGATGCGAATCTCCCGCACCCCAGCACCCACCTCACTCATGGACCTCCAGTCAGAAGGGTCTAGCCCTCGCTGAATGAAGCCCAACTCAAACCCAGCCGCCCGCCTGGCTTCCGCAGGAAAACTCCTGAGATCATCACGACTCGACCCAACGAACTCCAAGGATTTCATCGAGAGCATTATATAAGTTTAATGATAACAGGATCAACAGATATGGAGGGTCGCATTCTGGCTTGTCCGGCCACCTCGACTTCAAGAGACTGTTATTCAAAAGCCCGACGGCGCGCCGAACATCCAGTTGATCAAGACCAAGGTTTACCAGTCGGATTCACAGAAGTAGGACGTGAAACCTAATAGGTGGCAGCCAGCATACAGGCTTCCCCTTACTACCTCATCGCCACTTCAAAATGAAACGAGCTACCCCGCCAAGTACAAATTCCAGGAACGCCCCCTGTTATGATCGAGTTAAATTGTTCAGGTGAGAAGTGTCGACTGCCATGTTATTTCTACTTTCCAGGGCACTCATGCAATATCTGCAAGACTTCCAAGATCATGAGCAAGATGATCGAGATCCGGAAATAAATATGAGTCTCGTATGCCCACAATCTTCAGGGCATCGAGAAGGTTGTTTTTCATTCCTCCTAAAACTTCGAATTCAAGAAGAAATTGATTTCGTTGTGGATGTTCATTGAGTGCGATTGTGGTCCCATGAATGGTAAAGGCTGCGGATTGAACCAAATGTCGCACATCGAAGTGATCCCCTATAACGGATAGTATTCTCGCATCCGGATTGTGGGCCTTGACAAATGCTTCTTGGCAGAGAAAGTGAGCTTCCTCCATCTGAGGCAATGCAATTCCGTTGACGTCGTGGAGAAGATTAAGCTTGTACGGTTGCAGGCACCAAATCCTCCCGTTCTTTTCCTGACATGCAGTTTCTTTCACTGCGAAATACAATGCGATTAAGGGCGATTCACTCCAATCGAGCAACCGCGTCGGAAGTCCATAGTGTTGCATGAGGAAAAGCCAGCTTGGCCACTCGTCAGATCCTGTAGGACATTTTTCGTATCTGACCTTCGCACGATTCATAAAATGAAATGCCAAGGAGGCTTCATTGTGCTCCTTGCGATAGACTTTTGGCTTCAGTTTCCAAGCGTCGTCAATAATACCCTCTCCACGCCACCAGCAATGTCCTTCTCCAAAGTGCTTATTGGCCAGTGCGGCGGCTTTGATCAGATCGCCAAGATCTGCTATTTGAATTTTGTCAGTCATAAACTCCTTACTCCCGGGCAAGGACATATTTGGGCTACTGCCTTCTATCACAAGCGCTTTGCTGCTTCCGCACCGCCAAATCAATCAGCACCCCTTCTCGCAATCCTAGATCACTCACCAGACATTCCCGTAGACCCAGCGCGTCCATGATTGTTCGGACGATGATCGTCCCGGCGGCGATGACTTCTTCGCGGTTTTTCTCAAGACCAGGTAGACCGACCCGTTCAGTTTTCGTTCTGCTGAGCAGTCTCTGCTCCAATTCACGGATGGTTTCCAGCTTCAACCGATAGTTATGGATGCGAGCCGGCTCATAAGTAGAAAGCTTCTGGGCCATAGCGGCGAGGCTGGTAATCGTACCGGCTGTACCAACGAACGTCGCCTGCCGATAGTCAGCCATACCAGCAACGGCGGCTTTGGTTTCTCGAATCACCCACTCACGCGCCTGTCGCACTTCCTCATCAGTCGGAGGATCATGGTGCAGCACCCGCTCGCAGAGGCGGACAACGCCAATATTGATTGAGCGGACAATCGGCTTATCTCCTGGCCGATCAAGGATGAATTCCGTACTGCCGCCGCCAATGTCCAGAGCCAGAATGTCGGTCACCCCTGTAGGAAGTCCTGACCGAATGCCGAGCAGCGTCCGACGCGCTTCTTCCTCGCCCGAAATCACTTCGACATCGAATCCAGCTTCTCGCTTGACCCGTTCAAAAAACTCATCTCGGTTCACGGCGTCTCGAACAGCGCTCGTTGCCACCACCGAGGACTGCTCGACCTGATAGCCATCGATAACATTCCGCCACTCTTGGAGACAGGCAATAACCCGATCCATTGCGACTGGACTCAGTCGTTTAGTCTGATCGACGCCTTCACCCAACCGGAGAATGCGCCGTTCTGATCGAAGTTCTGTGAGGGGATGCCCAGGGGCTAGATCCGCAATCAACAAGCGACAGGTGAGGGTGCCAATATCGATGCCGGCGAATCGTCGCCGGTGCTGACGCGGCTCGATCATTGCTCGTTCCGAATGTCTTCCATGTCGGCTTCCAATTTCTTCTGCGACGCTTTGAGCCCCTCAACCTCCTTGACGAGACGCACAATTTCGGCGTCGTACACCACCCGCTCTGCCGTTTCGCCCCGCTCCTTCATATCGATGGCCCGCTCGCCAATGTCTTTGTACAGATCGGACAACTGTTGTTCGAGCTTGCGGAGCTCCAGCCTCATGCGGAGCAGTTCCGTCTCTTCCAGAGCACGTCCTGCCGCATGGACGGTCCCCAGGCGCAGGGTAGCAATCCCGGCTCGCAAGTCATCTTTCATCCGCTGCAACAAACCCATACGACTCCTGGCCGACAGGGTACCATGTGTCACGCTAATAGCGACAATTCTATCGTGTCAGCCTGCACTTCTGTCAGCGTATCAGTTCAGTCAACTGATTGAACCCAACTCCAACTTTTTCTCCCATTTCCGCAACATCGCCGCTCGCAATTCCTGATGGGCCGGCTCTTTCAATCCTGGATCAGATTTCAGCAGTGAAAAGGCCTCCTGCCTGGCCTGCTGCAATAGATCAGCGTCGCTCACCAGATTCGCCACACGAAACTCCGGCATCCCCCATTGGCGCAACCCAAAGAACTCTCCAGGGCCTCTGATCCGCAAATCATCTTCGGCAATCACAAATCCATCGTGTGACCGGACCAGCGCCTCCAGCCGTTCTCTTGCCGTAGACACCGACCCCTCACTTCCCATCGCACGTCCGCCCGACTGCGCCCTTCCTCGTCCCAGATGCTGGGCCATCAAGAGGCAATAGGCTTGCTGGTTGCCCCGCCCGACCCGTCCGCGCAATTGATGTAATTGTGCAAGGCCAAACCGCTCGGCATGTTCGATCAAGATGACGGTCGCATTCGCCACATCGACTCCGACTTCAATCACTGTCGTCGCGACCAACACCTGAATTCTTCCGGCCTTAAAGCCGGCCATCACCGCTTCTTTTTCAGCCGCTTTCATGCGCCCATGCAGTAGGCCGACACGGAATTCCGACAATTCCCCGTTCTGCAACTGCTCGGCTCCCTGAATCGCTGCTTGAAGATCGATCTTTTCCGATTCGTCCACCAGCGGATAGACCACATACGCTTGCCGTTCGGCGCGCAACTCATCGCGCACAATCTGATAGGCACGCCGTCGCTGCGCGTCCTGAAAAAGAAATGTTCGCACCGGCTTTCGTCCAGGCGGCAGGACATCAATCACCGAGACATCAAGGTCACCATAGACCGTCATAGCCAATGTCCGGGGAATGGGCGTGGCCGTCAAGACAAGCACATCCGGCTTGTAGCCCTTGTCGATCAGAGTCTTTCGCTGCAGCACACCGAACTTATGCTGCTCATCGACCACCGCCAATCCCAAATTCTTGAATTGTACTCCCTGCTGAAGGAGGGCATGCGTTCCGATCGCCACATGAATCTCACCCGATGCCAGTTGCTCAGCCTGTATCTTCTTCACCGAGGATTTCTCTCCCCCACGCACGAGAGTCGTCTGAAGCCCGAGGGCCTGCAGCATTCCTGACAGGTTCCGATAGTGTTGCTCTGCTAGAATCTCGGTCGGTGCCATCAATGCAGCCTGATAGCCTGAACCACCAGCCAGCACCAGCGCATGCAAGGCGACCGCCGTTTTTCCGGATCCCACATCGCCTTGCACCAAACGATTCATGGGACGCGGCGAAATCATGTCCTGAAATATTTCGCGAATGACCCGATCCTGTGCGGCTGTGAGGCAAAATGGCAAGAGTCGACCAAGCTTTTCTAAGAGAGGTGTCTTCGCGTTGAACCGCAAGTCCTTCGGCTCTTCGTGCACCGCTCGATGCCTGCTCGCCAAAGCCAATTGGAGCAAGAGGAGTTCTTCGAACGCCAAACGCCGGTGCGCCGGCGTCTTCCCTCGTTCCAGAAGCTGAAGATCCGTGCCGGTCTTGGGGAAATGGACATCTTGCAGCGCGTCATGGATCGAGATCAGCCGCTGCCGCGCTCGAAGAGACATGGGCAGAGGGTCTACAACCTCACGCCCATGGTCTTCCAACAGATTCCTCACCAACACCCGCATCTGACGAGAGGTCCATCCCTTGGTCTCATGATAGATCGGGACGATTCGTCCGACATGCAGCATCGACTCCGTGTCTTCTCCAATAACTTCGTATTGCGCCACATCCATGCGCGGGACCATCCCTCCCTGTCGATCAGCTATCACTCGACCGCTCATCATCACGCGAGTCCCAGCCGTCAGCATCTCCTCCAAATACGGTTGATTGAAGAAGACCACCTGCATTCGCCCAGACTGATCTTCAACGCCGACTTCCACGAGACTCAACCGTCGATTCCTTGTTCGTTTTGCCTCGCATGATCCGATCACCCCACAAATCGAGACACTCATCCCCGGAACGAGATTTCCGATCGGTGTCATGACCGATCGGTCCTCATAGCGCCACGGGATGGTCCAGAGCGCATCTTCCACCGTCGCGATCTGCAATCGTTGCAAAACATTGGTGCGCTTCGGCCCGACGCCTCTGACGAACCGGACAGAAAGATTCCAGAGATCGGATCTGCCGGCGCCTGCCACTTTGGAATGACTGGACGCCTGCATTGGCAAATCTTTTTGGGGAATGAGATTCTCTTGATCAAGAGCTCGAAGCGCCTTAATAAGCAACGTTGCCGCCTGCAATCGTCGACGTTGCTCATCCAAAGGAAGCGCTGGCTGAAAATCTACGAAGAGGTCTCGCAATGAAATCAGACGGGCTTCAATGGCCTTGGAGTACACGTCTTGACGGAGAGCCGACAAAACTTGTGACGAGATAAATGAACTGAGATTTGTGACAACGCCTAGGTGAGCACCAGCATCTCGGCTCGCAAACTCAATCGGGCGCGCGATGCGGTCCAACCACCCCTGAAGCGGCGTGTGCGGACTCGATTCAGTGGGAGCCGACATACGGGAGAGGATCGTAACACAGCAACCCTCAGCGCTCAATGAACCAGCTACACGACGTATCAGAATCCATCGACTGTTTTCACTCGATTGCTTGGTCGCTTTTCCGTAGGGTGCTACACTCGATTTTAATAATTCATGTATCGCCGCAACATCAAACATATCCTGATCCCACTTGCAGCCGGCCTGGCTCTGGTGATTGGCTACAACCTCTTTCTCAAGCCCATCCTGCCGCCGATGATGCAGCGCACAGAAACTGTCGAACCGGTCGCGCCTCCTCCCGCTCCGCCACGAAGCGGGTCACCAGAAAGTGAGGACAAATCGGTTCGCGTACTTGATTACAGCGTGGTTCCGCCTACCCCCCATGAGGGCCTGCTGGAAGCCATTCGCGATGAAATTGAAAAACATAACTTATCGCTCGCCGAAACGAAGCTGAAAGAGCTCCCTTCGACTGTCCTGTCAAACGCAAAGTCCAAGCCCTTCATCGCAATCCTGTGGAACAATCTCGGACTGCAGCAGGAACGACTCAATGGCACTCGGGTTTCGGTCAAAGCGTTCAAGCGAGCGGCGGATTTCGACGACTCGAATTCCGTGATCCTTATGAATCTGGCCCATGCCTATTGGGAACAGCGGGACCGCGCGTTAAATGCGGAATTCCTGATGAAATTGATGAAGGTGGCCCCAGAAGAACCATTCCCGCATTTGGCTATGGCCGACTTGTTACAAGAACAGGATGACCTACAGGAAGCCGCAAGACACTTGGACCAGGCAGCTGACCGAGCACGACACGATCCAGGATTGCGCTCCTATCTCGCCGCTGTCACGGAAAAAGTTCGCCGCACGCAGTCGGTTGAATCCCGCATGACTGCAAAAAGTAGCACACACTTTGTCGTGAAGTTCGACGGTGAGGAAGACCTGAATACTTGGATCTCAGCGCTGGAGATTCTGGAAGAAGCCTATCGAGAGATTGGACAGAAGTTCAGTCATTTCCCCACGAAGCCGATCATGGTCGTCCTCCACGCCAAAGATTCGTTTCAAGGGGCGACCGGAAGCCCGGCTTGGGCCGATGGCCTCTATGACCCCACTCTTGGGCGCATTCAGATTCCCACTCAAGGGGCGACCACGGATCGAAAGTGGTTGGCGAGCGTACTTCGTCACGAATATGTCCACGCCCTACTCCATGATCGCTTCGGAGCAAGCAGCGGCGCGTTGCCAACCTGGCTAAATGAAGGCCTGGCCATGCAATTGGCCGGAGATGCATGGCCTGAGCTTGATCAGGCCATGAGCGGAGATTTTACGGTCACTCCCTTAACGTATTTAGAAGGCTCTTGGGGCGCACTGCCGGCGAGTGCGGCGATAGTGGCCTATGCAGAAGCGAATTCGGCAACACGCTACTTGATTGAGCGATGGGGAATGGCCCGCGTCGATGAACTGCTTAATGCCTTGCAAGCGAAGTCATCCGTAGCCGATGCGATTCAGAACAAACTATCTGTCTCCTACGAACAGTTCCACCGGCAGTGGCTCGAAAGCTTCGAAGCGAGCCAGCCGTAACGTCACTCGACTTGCTTGCTAGTCGAGTGACGTTAGATACGAGATACTCACGCTGCTAGATCGATCCTGCAACAAACTCTTCCTGCGGGAAGTCAGGCCAAGAGGGAAGGAGATCAGCCTGATCGCTGTGCGACGGCTCTGGCTCTTCATCGGACTCCCGCTGAGAGAGCTGATCCGCCCACAACACTTTCTTTCCGCTTGGATCATACATGCGAATACTGAAGTCAAAGATATGAGCGTTCGTGGATGGACTGCTCTCCGGCTGGAGCGATGGGCCTGTAATCAGCTGGGCTCGCGGAATTCTCACTCTGACAGTCGTAAACTCATCCTCCCATACAAGCATGCCCGTCGCCAGGTCCATTGCACGCAGTAAAAATACCGGCTCGTCGTTAGTCGCTTCGACCATCTGTACCTTCGTGATGAGTGCTTGCCTCGGCAGCACGGTTGATACGAGCTTCCCTTCTGCCTTCCCGTCAGGCTGCACCAAATTGAGTCGCCCTTCCCATTGGAACACTCCGGTATTGGCATCGTATACCCGCAATACAAAATTAGAGAGATCTGTCGCGCCAAGCCCAACTCCACCAGCAAAAATACGCGGCCCGCGACTCGACCTCACCCCATCGCTTTCCTTGACGGCTAGCTCGTAGACTTCATCAGACAAGATGTTGCCCGATTCAGCGTCATAGACCTTCACTGCGATCGTCGAGACGGTACCGATTTGATACCCAAACCCTGCCGCCACAATTGTCTTTTTCCCCTCTGCGCCGGTTTCTCCCCAAGCCTGACCAATGGAGGATGAGAGACACAAGGCGACTGCGACTACCCAGCTCAGAACCCTCGAAGGGGCATAGTACGCTTCACCCCGCGGCTGATCAGTCAGATCAGAACAACTCGCCGACACAACCCATGTATGCAACATATATCTACCCTCCAAACAACTGTGTGCATTCTGAAAGAGGGTAGGTCGTTCGTAAATTCCTCGCTGTTAGGAAGAAGCCCCTCGAAAGGGGGGCTTGGAGAAGAAAATGACCCGCTTCGTCAGTTTTGTCGACTGAGGGGCTTGGCTTCGCCAAACCATTGATACTGATGGCGTGTAAGCATGCGATAGCTCCATTCGGCCAACCACTTTGCGGAAGGAAACCCTAACCACCACAGCAGAAGACAGGTTGCCCGGGTAAATGGCTATCCGCTAACTGATCGTTACCCATAGTAGAAAAAGGCTAACACTGAGATATCCACGACGACAAGGCACCTATTGCCGAACTTTTCTCCGACAGTCTATAGTCACCGGATGCAACAGCGCCCCTTGCTCGCTCTCGTACTCAGCACCCTCATCGTTGAGACAGGGTTTCTCTTCGTACAGAATGGCGCCTCCATCCCGCTCGTCATGGATTGGAAGATCAACTTTTTTATCCTCATACCTCTTGGACTCGCTCTATTGATTTGGTTCCAGTTTCGATGGGCATCAGCAATTTGTGTCTTTTACGCTACGGTTGGGTTGGCAATGGACGTCGCAACGATCGTTCAGACACCGGCAAAAGATTCAGAAGGAATTGTCTCTATGGTGGGAAGCGGAATCAGCGGGCTTTTCTATTTCTGTTTGATCGTGTTCGGCGGACGGTCGTTTCTAGGCGTGACCCAGGGACCGACGCCTCCAGAATCCCTTCCTCCCAGTCCTCCGTCCCTTTCTTGAGTGGGAGCTGTTTGACACCGACGAATCCGGCTTCTTTCAGCCATCTCGAAGTTTCCGGTACGGAATAGGTATTTCCACCTTGCGTGAACAACAGCATCGACACAGCAAACAGACTTGCTTCTACTGGATACAAACCTTTGCGATCATGCAGAAACGCGTCTTGGATGATGAGTCGTCCCCCCGGCCTCAGTGCCGCTCCCACTCGGCGGAAAATAGCCTGGTTCTCTTCGGGCGAGTATATGTGCAGTACGTTCGAATACCAGATCACATCATAGGTCCCAGGGATGGGTTCGCGGGAGAAATCAAGCGGGAGATAGGAGAGTCGCCGCCTCACTTTATGCGTGCAGGCGATTTCTTTAGCGACCTCAAGCGCGGCCTCTCGATCACAAACGGTGGCGCGAAGCATTGAGTGCTTGGCGAGAAATGCCATGGCGTAGGTGCCTGGCCCTCCGCCGAGATCCAGCAGTGTTGTAGAACCAGCTAAAGGGATCTGGGCCGCAATGGCCGGGGCAATTTCCAAGGTCCTGTGGTGCATAGCCCAGGTGAATTGCCGACGGTAGTCCGGACTGTCTGGAGTATCATGGTCGATCGGCAAGCCACTCCGCACAGATTCCAACAGCCGTATCCAGTCCGCCCAATGGTTCTTAATCAAATTCAAATAGCCCCCTCGATAGGCTCGATGGTGGGCATTCAGCGCTGTTGCTCCCAACCGGCTATTCTTATAGCTGGCTCCTTTTTTCTGTACTATCCCGACCGCAGCGAGATTACGACACAGGATGCTTAAACCCCGTTCGCTGACCTTGAGCTCCTTGGCAAGGTCAGGAATGGTCCACAATCGGTCGCCGACGGTCGTAAAGAGATCCAGTTCCAGCGCAACCAGCAACACACGTGGCAATCGATATGCTGAGACGGCGTCCCGAAATTCGTCGAAGGTTGTGATGCGTTGAGTCACGATGCGCGTCCGATTTGCCTGCAACACCATCGGAGCAGATCTTCCAGCTTAGCTCGATTCTGCAAATCCGCATCTCGCGCAAATGTGATTGCTACAAACTCGTCCGTCATCTCGGTCTCCTCTACAAACCCAGATTGGAGGAGAAGCGCCCGGTATTTGACGACAGCCGGCTGGAGAAAGTATTTGGCCTGTTTCGCAACTTCATCAGTTCCTAAGTCCTCCGGCGTACCTTCCGACATGAGCACCATAACCTCATCCATCGCCATCCCATACTGGCAAAGGACTCTCCCGTCCGGTCTGACTTCTAGGAGCCAGCCGTCTCCACCAAGATCCATGACGAGCGGACCGTTAGGCTCCAATTCGTAGAACTTGGGGAAAGACCGCATCAGGTCGGCACGAACCTGCGTCCAATCTTGGGAAGCCGCCTCGGTCATGCCTGCATCCCTCGATGAGGCCGCGACTGATATGGATCGGCGAGGCGGGCGCGAAGTGCGCGCAGGCGTTGCGTGTTTTCTTCCAATTTCGGCAGGCAATACTTGCGATCCATGTATAC
This sequence comes from Nitrospira sp., assembly GCA_005116745.1. Lineage (NCBI taxonomy): Bacteria > Pseudomonadati > Nitrospirota > Nitrospiria > Nitrospirales > Nitrospiraceae > Nitrospira > Nitrospira sp. Next base: position 353,858 of record SWDS01000002.1, read on the forward strand.
CACTTGTTCGAGCAGATCGGCGGCGTCCTGCACACGCCCCATGTCCTCATAACATTGAGCCAGCACGTATCGGGCGCCACCGACACGAAGCTCATCGCCTAATCGCTCGGCGACCGACTGACTGGTTTGGCAACAAGCGGTGGCCTCATTGTAGCGTTTTTGTATCAAGAATGTGCGGCCTATCATGCGCCAGGCGTCCGCCACACCGCCCAGATTCCCCAACCGGCGCATCAACTCCAACGATCGTTCGTACAACTGAATAGCCTCCTCAAAGTGACCGGTTTCACGAGCCACCAAACCAAGGTCCGAGAACAGGACGGCTTGGGCCGACTCATCATGTGTTTTGGTCATGAGATCGAGTGCCTCCAGATAATACGCCCGTGCCCGATCCCATTCGCCAGCATCAGCCCGAAGGTTCCCCAGGTTGGCCAGCGTCGTCCCGATGCCCTTTTCATCACCGAGGACTTTTTGCAATTCCAAGACCTCCTGATAATTCGCCTGGGCGGCATCACGCCGTCCGCTGACTGCGCAGATATTCCCCAAGTTACCCAGTGTGGCAACCAGGGCACGTTGATCACCGGTGAGCCGATCATACTCTAACGCCTTGGCGTAACAGGTATAGGCCTCCGTGTAGAACCCTCGTGAGAAATGCTCGTTACCTTGTCGATTCAATTCTTCGGAGAGGCTGTGACGCCCTGTCATGACGTCACTGACAAGAGCTGTTCCACTTGCTGTTTCCCGCCGACAAGGATAGAGGCACCGTCTCCGACAAGCAGGCTATCGAAGTTGTACTTCAGGAGACGGCAGAGTCCATCCTTGGCCTTTTGAATGTCCACATACTTTTCGGCAGGAAGCAGACGTACGGAACCGGACGGTTTGCCGATCAGCGCATCCCCTACGATCAACACACCTCGCCCCCGCTCGATAAACAACGCTGATTCTCCTGGAGACTTCTGATCCTTCAGATGGATTGCCCAGATCCCGCCGGGTAATAGCTCACCATCCTTGTAGGTCTTCGTTGGCGTCACATCCATCTGCGCAGCATCGGCTTCCGGCACTCGCAGCTGACACCTGAGATCTGCTTGATAGACCGCAGCCTCTCGGATGTGATCTCGGTTCGTGATGATGATGTAGTCAATCGGCTCATGTCGGCGGACGACCGTTCTCGCCTCGGCCGTCATCGGGGGTGGGTCTACTAGGATCTTATGTTCACCGATCATCAGAAACAGCCCATTGAAGTCGAGCTGCTTCTCCTCAGAAAACCACGACCATTGCCAGATATCGGGCAGGATTTGTTTCATAGCAAGATATGGCGACTTATTATCATTGGGGATTCATGACATCACAGAACTCACAGGGCTGCGATGGCGTCCTTGACCGTCTTGGTGACTTTCGTCCGGATACTTGCTTCGTGAGGCAAATCGATAATGTCGTCTTCGGGGACGGTGATAAATTTACGATTCGGCCCTTTCGTCAGCGAGATCAAGAACATACTGTTGGAAGGAGTGACAGGAATCACGACTTGGACAGACCCGTCAATTCCCTGTACCACTTCTAGAAACTTTTGTTTCCCCTCCTCCATCTCATCCATCGTTTCCTTTTCTCCTCTCTGCACTGTTATTATCGCGCGCGAAGAGGGGCTGATGCTTCTCTGGCGCTTCCGGGTTCAGCATAGGTAGAGATCAAGCCCTCCCCACTGGAAGTAGATCGCCGTTTTGAAGTGCTCGATGTTGCGGAACCCGCAGGCCATGCGCTTGATCTTCTGGATCTGGCTGTTGAGCCCCTCGCTCATTGCGACCTCCCTTTCGAGAAGAGCGCCGAGCCTCGTGATCAAGAGACCATGATCCTATGCTGCTCCAGTGCCTCACCAGAAGACCCTTGCATCTTCGGAGGTCATCGGCGCCTAAGAGATGTATCCTATCATGGCAATTTTTGGAGGGGCAACCGCAGCGTAGAGTAGAAACTAATCTTGGGCAGGACCTTCGCGCTGGTTCAGCATATCCTTGAGCTGGTCCTTGGCCGTCCCCTCAAATCGAACAAACTCGATTCCGAATCGATCACCTTGCTTCCATCGGACGATGGCAAGAGTGATGATGATCGGAGGCCGAGCACCTGGAGGCTGCACGTGAAGACACACACGCGCTCCGATAGGAAGCTGGATCTGACTGTCAACCTCACCGCCGGCGAGTGTCAGGTTCCTCACCATCCCATGGCCTGCCCCTTCGTCTCCGGTGAATTGGACGGGATAGTCGACCGGCACTCGTGGTCGACCTCTTGGTTGCAGCTCTTTTTCGTCGTCTTGTTCAGGCGGCATCATATCGTAGGAGTCCACTCAGCGCGCTGATTCGAATAGGCCAAGCTGAAGCTCTTCCGCACGGGTAAACGGGAGGGGATAGCGTTCCGTGAAACAGGCCGTACAGTATTGATCAGGTGTCTTTGGTGCAGACTTGAGCATCCCATCAAGGCTGAGATAGGCCAAGCTGTCCGCAGTGATGTATTTGCGGATTTCTTCGGTTGAGTGATCAGAGGCGATCAGCTCTTTTTTCGTCGGAGTATCGATTCCATAGAAACAGGGCGAGATGATCGGCGGTGAGCTAATTCGCATGTGGACTTCTTTCGCCCCGGCTTGTCGGATCATCTTGACGATCTTGCGACTCGTCGTGCCACGAACTAACGAATCGTCAATGACAACAACCCGCTTCCCCTCCAACACCTCCGGCACAGCATTCAGCTTAACCTTGACCCCGAAGTGACGAATCGACTGTTCGGGTTCAATGAATGTCCGCCCAACGTAGTGGTTACGGATCAAACCGGTTTCAAAGCGAATCCCAGCCCCTTCGGCATAACCAAGCGCCGCCGGGACACCGGAGTCTGGAACAGGAATGACGATATCTGCCGGTACCCCCGCCTCCTGAGCCAACTGCCGTCCCAGCGCCTTACGCGTGGTATAAACGGTGTTTCCCCCGAAGATTTTACTATCAGGCCTGGCAAAATACACATACTCGAACACACACATGGCTGGATGCTGTTTGGGAAACGGATGATGACTATCGAGCCCTTGGTCGGTGATCACGATCAGCTCACCCGGTTCCACCTCTCGAATATACTCGGCATCAAGCAAGTCCAATGCACAGGTCTCCGACGCCACAATCCAGCCACCACGAAGACGCCCGATACAGAGCGGTCTGAGTCCGTACGGATCACGCGCGGCGATGAGCCCATTGTCGGTCATCAAAACAACAGAAAATGCGCCGCGCACCTGACTCAGCGCATCGACGATACGCGCGAGAAAGGAATCTGCGCGTGAATGGGCGATGAGGTGGATAATGACCTCACTATCCGATGTGGACTGGAAGATCGCCCCGTAGGCTTCCAGTTCGTGTCGGAGCATCTGGGCATTGATGAGATTGCCATTATGCGCCAACGCCAAATTGCCCAGCGCAAAATTCACGGTCAATGGCTGCACATTCTTAAAGTCGTTGCCGCCGGTCGTGGAATAGCGATTGTGTCCGACGGCCATATGGCCGGGCAATTTCTCCAGCACTGACTTGTGAAAAATGTCGGCGACAAGACCCATGCCTTTCTGCACGAACACTTGCTCCCCATCCCCCGCGACAATTCCGGATGCCTCTTGCCCGCGATGCTGCAGCGCGTACAGACCCAAGTACGTCAGATTGGCTGCTTCTTCGTGGCCGAAGACGCCGAAGACGGCGCATTCGTCGTGGAACTTATCTGGCGAGACGATCGGCAGTTCTTTGTGCATGATCCTTAACAATTCACGAGGCTAGGAATGGTTCAACGTTTGCTCCAAGGAACACGCCCACCGATCATATAGTGTCGCCACCGGCTGATCGATCACCTGTTCCATCGAACCGTCCTCTCCCACAGACACGACCAGCCGTTCACCGGAAACGGCCCCGATCACTTCCACCGGCACACCAAAGCGCCTCGCCTCGGAAAGTATCGTCTGTCGATCGACCGGCTTTGCGGAGACCACCACCCGCGATTGACTTTCGCCAAAGAGAACGGCGTCTTTTCGAAGCCGACCTCTGTTCAAGCTTACTACGGCACCGAAAGTCCGCTCTGGTCCAGAGATGCAGCTTTCCGTCAATGCGACAACAACACCGCCTTCCGAACAATCATGGGCGGATCGTAAGAAACCATTCTGAATCAGGGACAGCACGCAATCATGGAGCGCCTTTTCCGCAGTCAGACTGAGATAGGGCGGCGACCCCTGTTCACGAGCATGCACGACCTTGAGATACTCCGTTCCACCCAAATCCTCACGAGAAGAGCCAAGCAAGAGGATCTCGTCGCCTTCCTGCTTGAACCACTGAGTCATCGACCGTTCCACATCATCGATCAACCCAACCATACCCAGCATGGGGGTTGGGTAAATGGAAAGTTCATTCGTTTCATTATAAAAGCTGACATTCCCGCTCACGATGGGAATCTGAAAATGCTCGCAGGCGTCTTTCATGCCTTCGATTGCCATCACGAACTGCCACATGATCTCCGGTCGTTCCGGATTACCGAAATTGAGACAATCCGTCAAACCAATCGGTACCGCCCCGGAGCAGACGAGATTCCTCGCCGCCTCAGCCACGGCCAGCCTGGCCCCTTCATAGGGATTCAACAGGCAATACCGGCTGTTGCAATCGACTGTCATGGCCACAGCTTTGTTCGTGCCTTTGATCCGCACCACCGCGGCATCGGATCCAGGACGAACCGTCGTATTCGTCCGCACCATGTGATCATACTGTTCGTAGACCCATCGCTTGCTGGCAATGGTCGGCGACTCCAACAAGGCCAACAGGGCCACATTTGCGTCTTTCACATCTGGAAGGACGTCATAATTCAGGTTCGTCAGCATATCCTGATACGCTGGTGGCTGATAAGGCCGTTCATACCGAGGTCCGTCGTCGGCCAACGATTTGGCAGGAATTTCCGCCACGACCTTGCCCTGATCTTTCACACGCAAGATACCGTCTGCCGTCACCGTTCCGACTACAGCCACATCCAAATCCCACTTCCTGCAAATGGCGATACAGTCCTCTTCTTTGCCGGCTTTTGCCACCATCAACATCCGCTCTTGCGACTCGGACAGCATAATCTCGTATGGCGTCATCCCAGGCTCTCGCCTTGGGACCACGGTCAGATCCAATTCCATCCCGTTACCGGCACGGGAGGCCATCTCACACGACGAACTCGTCAGCCCTGCCGCCCCCATATCTTGAATCCCGACGAGCAGATCTCCCTCCATCAACTCGAGACACGCTTCGAGTAGCAATTTTTCGGTAAAGGGATCACCGACCTGTACCGTCGGCCGCTTCTGCTCTGATTGATCGTCGAACGAATCGGATGCCATCGTCGCCCCATGAATCCCATCACGGCCTGTTTTGGAACCGAAGTAGATCACAGGATTCCCAACGCCTGCCGCCGTGCCACGGAAAATTTTGTCTGTATGGGCCAGACCGAGACAGAACACGTTGACCAATGGATTCAGCGCGTAGATATCATTGAAGACGATCTCGCCTCCCACAGTAGGAACTCCCATGCAATTGCCGTAACCAGCAATGCCGGAAACGACCCCCTTCATGAGATGACGAGTCTTGGGCGAGTGCAGCTCTCCAAACCGCAGGGAATCGAGCAGCGCAATCGGCCTCGCGCCCATCGTAAAGATGTCGCGCAGAATGCCACCCACTCCCGTGGCTGCGCCCTGATAGGGCTCGATAAACGATGGGTGGTTGTGCGATTCCATCTTGAATACCACGCACAACCCGTCGCCAATATCGACGGCCCCGGCATTTTCCCCTGGCCCCTGGACGACACGAGGCCCAGTCGTCGGCAGCTTCTTTAAATGCACGCGCGAGCTTTTGTACGAGCAGTGCTCGGACCACATCACGGAAAACATGCCGAGTTCCGTCAGATTGGGCTCACGCCCGAGAATGTCGATGATTTTTTGATACTCCTCGCTCGTCAAATTGTGCTGAGCGATGAGTTCTTTGGTAATTGGCGGAGTACGGGCCTGCATCATGTCCTAAACTCCACAGTAACGAAGCGTTCCACAGTATATCGAATCTGCTACGGATGTGTCTTCAGGACATGGCGGCAACAGTTACACGTACTGAACAACGTGACCGGCGAGATACCAGAATAGCACCTCGCCGGTCCGTCGATCTGAATCGTAAGCCCTGAGCTGTTACTGAACTTCCACCTTAATGGCTGCTTCCGCGGCTAACATTTGATGATCCTTATCTGCCGCAATGACCTTGATCTCATGAGTCCCTGAACTCATCCCTTTGACGGTCTTTTTGTCCCAGCCCTTCTGATATTCGCCATCAACAAAACAATGGGCATGCGTCGCCTGGGTGCCCTTCGTGAGCTCATAGACCAGTTCAATATCTTTTCCCACCTTGGCGCCAGGCGCCGGACTCGTGATCGTGAGCTTGCTCCCGTCATCCGTCGCAGCAAACACACCAGCGCCAGAACACAAGGTGAATAGACCAATGGCTGCCACTAATGCACCTATACGTCTCATTGCGACCCTCCTCTAGATATAAAAGAAGTTGAAACTGTTACCGACCAACTGACTGAATACTTTACCGTGCGCACTTTCGATCTTCAATCCTCAGGAGAACGATCCCGCCAAATCATCGTTGGAGCGCTTACCAGACTTCTGCCACCTGCTTCTGCTCTAAAAACGAGATCATCGATTGAAAGAGGTGTCTCCCATCTTCATTGCCCAACATGGTCTCGGTACAGCGCTCCGGATGGGGCATCATACCCAGGACATTCCCCTCGGCATTGCAAAGTCCTGCAATGTTGTCGAGCGAGCCGTTTGGACAACTCCCCGGCGTGACCGTCCCATCTACTGTGCAATAGCGGAAGGTGATCTGTGCATTGGCTTGAAGCCCAGCTAAGGTCACCGGATCGGTGTAGTAATTCCCATCCGCATGCGCAATCGGGATTTTGAGCACCTGACCAGGCTTGCACGCATTCGTAAACGGCGTCGCTGCGTTCTCCACTTTGACGTAAGTCTCGCGGCAGATAAAGTGCAGCGACTTATTTCGCAACATGGCCCCGGGCAACAAACCCGCTTCCAGCAGAATCTGAAATCCGTTGCAGATCCCCAGCACCAATTTTCCCTCAGCCGCAAACTGCTTGACTGCCTGCATGACCGGAGAAAACCGCGCAATCGCCCCGGTACGGAGATAATCGCCATATGAAAATCCCCCCGGCAGGATCACCGCGTCCAAGCCGGCTACTGACGACTCCTTATGCCACACCATTGTGGCATTCTGCCCGAGCACATCTTTCAAGACATGCACACAGTCGTGATCGCAATTACTACCGGGAAATACAAGAACACCGACATTCATGTGGCAGACCCCACGCGAAGTTACGCAGTCAATTCATACCGATAGTCTTCAATGATCGTATTCGCCAGGAGCTTCTCGCACATCGACTTGACTGCAACCTCTGCCTTCGTCTTATCTGTCTCCTGGAGATCTAGCTCCATATACTTGCCGACGCGGACATTGGCCGCATTCCTAAACCCCAATGAGTCCAGTGCATGCTCAATAGCCTTGCCTTGAGGATCCAAGATGCCTGACTTCAACGTTACGTGAATTTTGGCTTTCACAACTTACTCTCCTGCTTTTCCTCGGCCTGATTCAACCGATCCACATATTTCTTGATCCAGAAGATGACGGCAATGGTGAGTCCGCCGCAAAACACCAAGGCCACGAACGCCCACCGCCAGGGTGACTCATGTAACCGATAGGCCATCACTCCGATAATGGCCGCCCAAACCACCACCGAAGCCACCAGCCCATAATTCAAATATGCCCGCAGCATCATTTTCCTTCTCTATCTCTCTTCCACTCTACTAGTTGAAAAGGGTGAGCTGGAATTACCAGGCGCCTTGCGCGAAGGCTCGAGCTTCCCGCACTCCACGACCGATGCGCTCCGCAGAGCGGACGGCGAGCACTGCTCGAAGTTCCGCTAGAATTTCATTCGAAGCGGAACAAGTTGCGCAGCCGAGCAGAGGGAGTGGCACGTGCGGTCGAGCCGGAGTGCCGAAGCCTGGAAATTCCAGCTCGCCCTTTCGTTTACCCACATACCCTTTTCAACACCTCCTGATACGCTTCCTCAATCTTCCCCATATCTTTCCGAAACCGATCTTTATCCATCGATTCGCCGGTCGTCATGTCCCAAAAACGGCACGTGTCTGGAGAAATCTCGTCCGCCAAGATCAGTTTATTGTGAAACACCCCGAACTCGAGCTTGAAATCGACGAGCTGCATCTTCCGCTCGGCGAAGAAGGGTTTGAGGACCTTATTCACCGCGTGCCCGAGCTCTCGCAACTCTCGCAACACTCCTGGCGTTGCGACATTCATCAGCCGTAGATGATCGTCATTGACGAGCGGATCGCCAAGTCCATCATTTTTGTAGTAGAACTCAACAACCGCCGGATCGATCCGGTTGCCCTCTTTCAATCCGAGCCGTTTGGCCAAGCTCCCCGCGACGACGTTCCGAACCACGACTTCGATCGGGACGATCCTGACTTTCTTGGTGAGCATTTCCCGGTCATTCGACCGCTCCACAAAGTGTGTCCGGATCCCGTTTTGCTCCAAGAGCTGAAACAGCCGCTCGGAGACCTTGTTGTTAATGACGCCTTTTTCAACGATGGTGCCGCGCTTCTGTGCGTTGAAGGCCGTCGCATCGTCTTTAAAATACTGCACGACCTGGTCTGGATTTCCCGTCGAAAAGATCTTCTTCGCCTTGCCTTCGTAAAGAAGCTCGCCCATCGCCATGATCGGACCTCTGTAGTTCAACTTACTGCGCCAACAGCTCGACAACCTCGTCCAACGATTTCATCGTCCCGAGTATGGTTGGACTCCCGAATCGCCGCGTATAGCGAAATTCTTGCACCTTCTCAAGCGACAACACCAGGCTGTGAAAATCCTCCAGCTTGGAGGTTTCAAAGTACGTAATGAAGTCCAGATCGTCCAGCCCGCTGGAGTGATAGAGCTTCCGCTTGACCGATTGTAAATACGGTAACGTGGCGGCGGTATGTTCCTGCATCATCTCGGCTCGTTTCTCCTGATCCAGCCCCCACCACTCGGCTGACTTCCTGACCGGGATCACGATGGCATAGGGATGCTGGCCGGGTTCACTGACCGCCTTCAAGTCAGCCCTCATCTGTTCAGGAAATCCCGGTGCGTAATTCGGTTTTTTGGTAAGTCCGTGCATGACCCCAACCGTCTTGAGGTATCTCCCGAATTGGCTGCTCTTCAGATCCAGGAGAAACTCCTGCGTCACGCGTAATTCCGCCGCATGAATCCGGAACAAGAGATCAGCGTGATCGGAAAGCCCTCGAAGCAGGTACAGATCGATTGCCACATGCTCCCGATGCTGTTCCACCACACCCTTGAGCGAGGTCAGACGGACGATCCGCATCGCAGGGTCTTGCTTCGCCCACTCTTCATTCAGCGCGAAGAGAGCAAACGTGCCGTACACTCCGGGTTCCGTAAGAAGTTTCTCGCGATCCGCCGCAGACTGCGCATCGGATAGCCACGGGCCGACCATCACGCACATGAACATCAGTGCCGCTACAAATGAACGCGTCATGATCTCGTCTCCTTCCTCCTGATACCAGGCAAACGATGGTGGTCCCGCCCGAACACCCGCCGATAGATCTGATCGAGGTGGCGCAGATAGTACTTGGGGTTGAAACACGCTGCAATCTCACTGTGCTTTAGATGCTGTGAGATAAACGGGTCTTTGCCGGCCAATTCTTGCAGTGCGCCTCCGCCTCTCCAGGAGACCATGGCATTGCGCTGCACCACTTCATAGGACTCTTTTCGCTGCGCCCCCTTCTCGACCAAGGCCAACAGCAGCCGCTGCGAATATACCAGCCCCCCAGTCAATTCGAGGTTTCGCCTCATTCGATCAGGATACACAACCAAATGTTCGATGAGATCCGTGACTTTGGCGAGCATATAGTCGATCAGAATCGTGCTGTCCGGCATGATCACCCGCTCGACCGACGAATGGCTGATATCCCGTTCATGCCAGAGCGCCACATTCTCCATCGCCGCCAGACTGTTGGCCCGCACGAGCCGCGCCAAGCCACAAAGATTCTCCGAGACAATCGGGTTCCGTTTGTGAGGCATCGCCGACGATCCCTTCTGGCCTTCGGAGAAATACTCTTCCGCTTCGAGCACTTCTGTGCGCTGGAGGTGGCGAATTTCGGTGGCGATCTTTTCGATGCTGGCCGCAAGCAACGCGAGCGCTGTGGCATAGGAGGCGTGGCGGTCTCGTTGGACGACCTGATTCGAGACGGGATCGGCCTTCAAGCCAAGCTTGGCGCACACATAGTCTTCAATATCCGGTCCCTGATGGGCGAAGGTTCCCATGGCGCCGGACAGTTTGCCGACCGCAATCTCGGTCCGCACCCGCCGTAACCGCTCGTGATGGCGGCGGACTTCTTCGTACCACAGGGCGAGCTTCAGCCCAAATGAGATCGGCTCCCCGTGAATGCCATGGGACCGCCCCACCATGACCTGATCCTTGTACCGGAACGACTGCCGCTTCAAGACAGCCAGTAACCGTTCAACCCCTTCCAGGATGAGATCCATGGCCTCAGTCATTTGAACGGCCAGTGAAGTATCGACAATGTCGGAGGATGTGAGTCCCATGTGGAGAAACCGATGTTCCGGTCCTACTGTGTCCATGAGCGATTCGAGAAAAGCGATCACATCATGCTTGGTGACCTTTTCGATTTCGGCAATTCGGTCGACGTTGATCTTGGCCTTCTTCCGGATTTTCGCCGCCGTTCCACGTGGTGCCTGTTTGGCATGCTCGAAGGCGGCACAAGCCTGTAGTTCGACCTCCAGCCAGATCTCATATTTATGTTTCAGATCCCAGATCGCCTTCATCTGTGGACGTGTATACCGTTCAATCACGATCCGCTTTCCTCCAGATTCCACGATCAGGGTCTGCGCGCTTCGCGGCCAGCCGCGACTCGGTGGCCAAGGCCTTATCAAGAACCGCGTTCACGAACTTTGAAGCATCCTCGTCGCCGAAACTCTTTGCCAGTTCGATGGCTTCGTCCATCGTAACCTTGGCAGGCACCTCATCCAACCACAGCAACTCGTACAGCCCGGCACGCAAAATGTTGCGGTCGACGATCGGCATGCGGTTCACGGTCCAATTCGTCGCATACTTACCGATAGTGGCATCGAGCTCTTTTTTATGCTCCAGCACACCCTGCACCAACTGTTCCGCGAACGCTCTCGACTCATCAGACGCCTCGCATTCACGCCAAAACTCGTCAAGCTGCACGCCGGACTTCCCATGAATGTCATGCTGAAAGAGGATCTGCAAGGCTCGCTCGCGAGCTTGGTGACGAGAGCCCATAGTTATACAGTGGGAACGTGAGAACGTTGAAAAGCTCGCAAGCTCACAGACTGACAAGAGAAATGACTCACCGTTTTGCTCTTCCTACTGCCCGCCGATTTTGGCTTGAAGACTTTTGATTTTCCAACTTTTCAACATTCCCTCTTATCTTCCTCATTACCATCACCATCTCGATCGCGGACTTCGCCGCCTCGCCGCCTCGGTTGAACTTCTTCGTATCCGCGCGCTCCACGGCCTGCGCCACCGTCTCAGTGGTCAACACACCAAAGATGATCGGTACATCGGTGTCCACGGCCGCTTGCCCGACACCACGGCTAACTTCGGTACAGATATACTCGAAATGCGGGGTGTCCCCACGGATCACCGCCCCCAAGCAAATCACCGCATCAAACCGGCCTGACTTGGCCATGGTGCGCGCGACCAGCGGAATTTCAAACGCGCCCGGTACCCGCACGACCATAACAGCCTCTTGCGGAACACCATGGGCCGTCAGTGTCTCCTCACAAGCATGCAGCAGTCTGCTCGTGACCTGCGCATTGAACTTCGCAGCCACGATGCCGAACCTGAATCCAGCCGCGCGGCGTGAGCCCTTTCTAAGTGTCATAGGAAGATAGCACGTGTGCATGTCTCACGATGTGACCCGTAACCGATGTGGCCCCTGAAACGTTGCGATGGTTACACCTTTTTGAGAAGATGCCCCAGCTTCATTTTTTTGGTCCGAAGATATCGGACATTGGCGGCACGCGGGGCCATTTCGATTGGAACCCGTTCGACAACCTTGAGGCCATATCCTTCGATTCCAACGATCTTCCGTGGATTATTCGTAATCAACTTGATCTGTTGCAGGCCGAGATTCGCCAAAATTTGAGCCCCAACCCCATAGTCGCGGAGATCCGCCTTAAAGCCCAGCTGCAGATTGGCTTCGACCGTGTCACTACCCTTATCTTGAAGTCCATACGCCTTAATCTTGTTCAGTAACCCGATTCCACGGCCTTCTTGATTGAGATAGAGCAAGACGCCTCGCCCTTCCTTCTGAATGACCTCCATCGCGGAGTGCAATTGATCCCGGCAGTCGCACCGCAGTGATCCTAACGCGTCAGCCGTCAAACATCCGGAATGGACACGCACGAGGGTCGGCGCCCCACCATCGACCGAGCCCTTCACCAACGCAATGTGCGTCACTCCGTCGATCTGATTCTCGAACGCCACCGCTTCAAAATCGCCGAACGTCGTCGGCAACCGCGCACTCGCCATCCGCTTGACGAACGTTTCCCGTCGCATGCGGTATTCGATCAAGGCCTTCACGGTCACCATCTTCATCTTATGGAGCTTGGCAAACTTTGTCAGCTCAGGAACCCGAGCCATAGTACCGTCGGCATTCATGATCTCGCAGATCACCCCGGCAGGCCGGAGACCCGCGAGCCTGGCCAAGTCGACAGACCCCTCGGTTTGCCCAGCCCGGCGGAGCACTCCGCCGATTTGCGCCTTGAGCGGAAACACATGACCAGGTCGCGCAAGATCCATCGGCTTGGTCTTGGGGTCAATCGCCACGTGAATAGTCTTCGCTCGATCGGCCGCTGAAATTCCCGTCGTGATGTCTCTTCGCGCATCGATCGAGACGGTAAAGGCAGTGCCAAAGGTGGCGGTATTTTCGGACGCCTGCTGCGGCAACTGCAGTTCCTCAACGCGCTCGGGTGTGAGGGCCAGGCAAATCAGTCCGCGCGCATGCTTGGCCATGAAGTTGACGGCCTGCGGAGTGACTTTTTCTGCAGCAATAACCAAATCCCCTTCATTTTCACGGTCTTCATCGTCGACCAGGATAATGAACTTCCCCTTCTTAATATCTCGGATGGCGTCTTCGATATGGTTGAACGGCGTGGGCATAGAGCGACTAATCTAGCATTTCAGACTGAAGCTTGAATATGATTTTTTTAGGAATTGATCGAGGATCGAAAGATCTCATGCGGACAGTTCAGTCGGCGAAGACCGGTTGGCCCGCAACGCGACGATCACAGTACCCCAGGCACACACCGTGAACCCAGCAAACAGCCAGAGCCCAGACTCGTAGCTTCCCGAAAGCCCCTTCATCGTCCCGATGACTATCGGTAGCAAAAATCCGCCGATGGCCCCCGACGCCCCAACCACACCAGACGCCAACCCGATGTCCTTGGGAAACCATTCGGCGACCAGCTGGAACACCACGCCGTTGCCGAATCCCATCGCCGCCGTTGCCACCACCATCATCACAACCGCCATAGTTTGCGAAGGGCTGATCACCGCCACCACCGCCCCCGCGATCACCGGCAGAACATAATAGAGCGTCTGCAGCCCCCCTTGCCGATCTGCGACATAGCCGCCGACCGGACGGATCACACTCCCCATAAGCCCGCACAAGGCCGCCACTGCACCAGCCTCTATCGCGTCGATCCGATAGACATCGTGCAGCACCAGCGGGAGCACACTGCACAGGCCCACGAAACCGCCAAACGTGACCGCATAAAGGAACGAAAGCCAATAGGCCAACCGGCGGTGAATCAACTGTACCGCATGGTACCACCACGCCACGACACGGGTATCCGCAACTGGCCTGCTTCGTGGCACCGCGATCACGAATCCGACCGTCGTCATGGCCACCACGCAGGCCATAAGACCGCAGATCTGATGCCAATCCATCGCGGCAGCCCAGCGCGGCGCCAAGAAGAAAATGAGCACGGTGCCGACATTTCCCGATGCTGCCAGGCCAAGCACCAGTCCGTGCGCCGACGGAGGATAGGCTCGACTGGCAATCGGAAGTGCTACCGCAAAACTTGCCCCCGCCACACCCAAACACATCGAAAAGGCGAGCGCTTCTCCGTACCCAGTGACACCGAGCCACCCCCAGCACAACACCAGACACTCCATCACAAGAATGGCCACGGCCGTGGGCCGCGCTCCGAGCCAATCCGCGCTCCATCCGGCTACTATCCGTAACACCGCCCCGCCGAGTAACGGCAGGGAGACGAGCCAGGCGATCTCGGTTTCGTTCAGCTGCAGCGCCGCCATGAGCGGAAGGCTCATCGCCCCGACGAGCAACCAGACCATGAAACTGACTGTCAGGTGTAACCACGCCCCCGCCAGCGACGGCCAATGACCGCTTTTCAGAATGCTCCAGATCTCAGACACGCCCGACCTCCGGATGGATGGCAGTCACTCACTATAGGGGAGCCGCTTTGAGAGGCGCAAGCGAACACCATCTACGGGAGAGACTGACGAGCCTCTCCCCCACCGGGGCAGAACAGGCGCTACCCGTGGTGCCCACTTCCTCCTGTAAGACAGCCTTTGTGCCGTTCAGTCATTCTGTTATAGTCACGCTCGTATCATGAACCGTCATGACCATTCACAGGAGGAAATGGGCGACGCCCTAGAACCAGAAATCCTCGAACCCTCCGATGATGAGATCGTCGAGGCCGAAGCTGCACCGGTGGTATTGGATATCCCAGCCTCTGATGGACGGCAGCCCGCTGACACCATGGCCGTGGTGCCGGTCACGGCCTTACAGCAGTACCTTGCCGAAGTCCGCCGATACCCCTATCTGTCAAAGGAAGAGGAACTTCAGCTTTTCCAGGAGTATCACACCCACGGCAGCCGTGAAGCAGCCGTCAAGCTCATCATGGCGAACCTGCGCGTGTCGGTCTCGATTGCCGGCGAGTACCTCCATACCGGGGCTGACCACATGGATTTGATTCAAGAAGGCAACGTCGGCCTGATGCAAGCCATCAAGAAATTCGACCCTTCGAAAAACGTGCGCTTCTATGCCTACGCCGCCTGGTGGTCACGGGCCTATATTCTCCGGTACCTCCTGCACACTTTTCGACTCGTCAAGATCGGGACCACGCAGGATCAGCGAAAGCTGTTCTATAACCTCAAAAAGGAAAAGGCGAAGCTCGAGCGGGAGGGCTTCGCGCCAGACACGAAATTACTCGCGGATCGTCTGAATGTGCGTGAGCGCGATGTGGTTGAAATGGATCAGCGCCTGGGCAACTGGGAGCTCTCACTCGACCAGCCGATCGGTGAAGACCAGGAATATACCCTGTTGGACGTCTTGCCCTCCCATCAAGAACCGGCAGACGAACAACTCGCCGATCATCAGCTGAAGACCCTCTTCAGGGCCAAGCTTGCCGAGTTCATCAAGACCCTGGAAGAACGAGACGAAGATATTCTCAGAAATCGCATTCTGTCCGACCAGCCCCTAACCTTGGATGATCTGGGCGACAAATACGGGATTACCAAGGAGCGGACCCGTCAACTGGAAGCTCGCATCATCAAACGCCTCCGTGACTACATCAAAAAAGACATTAAAGATTTTGATCGCTTGCGGGTATGACATCCCAGTGACCCCGCCCCCACCAGATAGAATACTCCTAGAATGTTGATTTCCCAATAGGTTAGAACAAAGAGATCCCTGCAGCGGCGCGGGTGATCGGGGACAATAAAAATCCCTTATTCCCCCTCTTGACTTAGGGGAACGAAGGCCTATCTCTACTTTTGAGTCGCAGGCTGCCTGGATCGAACAAGTTCAGCCAAACTCTTTACAACCGTCAACACCTAACGAGTTCACTTTCATCAGGAGGAGGTTCTGCCATGGGTACAGCTGAGAAGGAAAAGAAGAACATTGCCAAGGGGTTTCAGCCTTTGGGTGAACGAGTGTTTGTCACCTACACCGAGGAATTGGATCGGACCGCCGGTGGGATTTATGTGCCGGATTCAGCGAAAGAGAAGCCACAACGAGGCGTGGTCCAGGCAGTCGGAAAGAAAGTGGAGAACGTCAAGATCGGCGATCACGTCCTGTTCGACAAGTATTCTGGCAGCAAGCTTCGGATTGAGGACGAAGAGTGCTTGATCCTCAAGGAAGAAGACATCCTGGGCGTCTTTACGGCTTAATCGCAGCAGGAAAGTTGGGAACGTTGAAAACGTCGTTCATGACATTTTTAAACTGTTACCCATTCGAACTTTCGCAACTTTAGACTTAAAACGGAGGACAGATAATGGCAAAGCAACTTATGTACGGCGATGCAGCACGAGCGGCCATCCTGAGAGGGGTGAACCAGCTCGCAGACGCCGTGAAAGCAACCCTCGGCCCGAAGGGCCGCAATGCGATTCTCGACAAGAAGTTTGGCGCCCCGACCATCACCAAGGACGGCGTGACGGTGGCCAAGGAAGTCGAGCTGAAGAACCCCTACGAAAACATGGGCGCCCAGCTGGTCCGTGAAGTGGCCAGCAAGACCAGCGATATCGCTGGTGACGGCACCACCACCGCCACCGTGTTGGCCCAGGCTATTTTCCGGGAAGGCGCCAAGAACATCACTGCCGGCGCCAATCCAATGGAAATCAAGCGAGGCATCGACAAGGCCGTCGAAGCCATCACCGCCGAGCTCAAGAAACTCAGCAAGCCTTGTCAGAACAAGACCGAGATCTCACAAGTCGGCACGATTTCTGCCAATAACGACAAGACCATCGGCGATTTGATCGCCGAAGCTATGGAAAAGGTCGGCAAGGACGGCGTCATCACCGTGGAAGAAGCCAAGTCGATGACCACCTCGCTGGACGTGGTCGAGGGCATGCAGTTCGATCGCGGCTACATCTCTCCCTATTTCGTCACCAATGCGGAGCGGATGGAATGTTCCGTGGAGGAACCGCTCATCCTGATCAACGAAAAGAAGATCAGCAGCATGAAAGATCTGTTACCATTGCTCGAGCAAGTGGCCAAGCTGGGTAAGCCACTCGTCATCCTCGCCGAAGAAGTCGAAGGTGAAGCACTGGCCACCCTCGTGGTCAACAAGCTGCGCGGCACCTTGAATGTCGTGGCAGTCAAAGCTCCGGGCTTCGGCGATCGCCGCAAAGCCATGCTGGAGGATATCGCAATCCTCACCGGCGGCCAGGTGATTTCTGAAGACATCGGCATCAAGCTCGAGAGCGTCAAGCTGACCGATCTCGGCCGCGCCAAACGCGTCACGATCGATAAGGACAACACCACGATCGTGGAAGGCTACGGCGATGCCAAGAAGATCGAAGGGCGCGTGAAGCAAATCAAGGCTCAGATCGACGAGACCACATCTGACTACGATCGCGAAAAGCTGCAAGAGCGGCTGGCCAAGATCGTGGGCGGCGTGGCCGTCATCAATGTCGGCGCCGCCACCGAGACCGAGATGAAGGAGAAGAAGGCCCGCGTCGAGGACGCGCTGCATGCCACCAAGGCGGCAGTGGAAGAGGGTGTCGTCCCTGGGGGCGGTACAGCCTACCTCCGCTGCATCAAGGCACTTGATGGGATCAAGGATGTCCCGGCGGAGCAAAAGGTCGGACTCGACATCGTCCGGCGTTCGCTCGAAGAGCCACTCCGACAGATCGCCGCGAATGCCGGCGCAGAAGCCTCGGTCGTCGTCGGCAAGGTTCGGGAAGACAAGAACGCCAACGGTGGCTACAACGCCGCCACGGATGAATATGTCGATATGATCAAGGCTGGCATTATCGACCCGACCAAGGTGTCGCGCTGCGCTCTGCAGAACGCCGCCAGCGTCGCGGGCTTGATGCTCACGACCGAAGTCATGATCACCGAACTCCCCGAAGAGAAGAAGGAATCAGCCGGCGGCCCAGGTGGACACAACCACGGCGGCGGTATGGAAGGGATGTACTAGATTCAGTGCTGAGTCCTAAGGGCTGAGTACTGAGAATTAGTGAAGGGCTGAGAGTTAAGAGCTTTCTGCTTGCAAAGGGCTCGGTGGGCAACCACCGGGCCCTTCGTGTTTTGGTATCTATTGTGAACCGAAATCCACTGCGCAAGAATCAGCACTGAAAAACGAGACTCCGACTTTTCACGAGCAGTGGTAGGAACGTTATTCCAGGATGGAACGAAGATGCATTTCCCCATCTATGCGGATCGCCACCTGGCTAACGATCTCCTGAGACCGAGCACCTGCATCAGGCAAAGCGACCGGCTCATTTCTGCTCCAAATCTTGAATCCCCTCTGTCAACAGGGTATAACCAGCAAGTATGAAGACCTTGCAGGAAATTGAACAAGCGATTTCCACCCTGCCATTGCCTGATCGGCTTCGCCTCTATAAGGATATGCCGCATTTGATCGCTCTGAATGCCGAAGACCTGGACTGGCAGTCGCTGGCCCTCGAAGGTTTCTTCCAGGACGATTCTCCTGACGATCGCATCTATGACCACTTATAGGGTCGGCGACATCGTTTCCGTGAACTTTCCCTTCGCCGACCTTCATGCGCAAAAGCGTAGGCCCGGTCTAGTGCTTATAAGCGATGATATCGACCTCGTCGTCGCCCGTATCACCACGCACTCTCCACGACATCAATCCGATGTCGCACTGACCGGCTGGGCTGCGAGCGGCTTGCCTCATGCATCGACCGTTCGTCTCACCAAGCTCGCCACAATAGACCATCGGCTCGTCCATCGTATTGTGGGGCATCTGCACCCGGAAGACATCCGGTCGGTCATCCAAGCCTGGGAGCAATTGACCGCAAGTATCGTGACCGCTCTGAGTCGGTAGAAACTACAGGGCTGTCCGCCGAGCCACCCCGTTGTGTTTTTTTTCATTACACGATGGCTCAAAATGAAACGGGAATACGATTTCTCAAGCGCGGTTCGAGGCAAGTTCTTCCGAAAGGGAGCGGAGCTGAATTTTCCTATCTATGTGGATGGCCCCATGCACAAGCGGCTAGAGCGCCTGGCTAAGAGAAAGGGAAAACCCGTGACGGATCTGGTCAATCAATTGCTCAAAAAAATCTTGAGTTGCCTGCAAACTTGTCGTAGTTTTTTGCACTGAGGGAATTTATGGCCCTTCAGCCATCCATTCCGTGGTTAGCTGTTGCGCCTCGTCCACTTGGGCAGGTGTCATCCGTTTTGTAAGTTCATTACGAAGCTGCTCCCCCGTCTTTTCGTTCTGTCTTGCTCCCAAGTTGTACCATTTATAGGCCTGGACATAGTCTTGCGTCACCCCGCGCCCATCCTCATACATGGAGCCGAGCTTAACGAAGGCTAAGCCATGCCCTTGTTTCACAGCCAACAGAAACCAGAAGACTGCTGCTTTATCATCCTTTTGGCATCCTAAACCATTGGAATACAGCGTCCCCAGATTCACCTGCGCATCCGCACTACCTTGAAGAGCAGCTTTCTCGTACCACAGACAGGCTTGGGTATAGTCCTGCCTTCCACCCTGCCCACTATAGTACAGCCGAGCAAGGTTATACTGTGCTTCTACGTTTCCTTGTACAGCCGCCTTCTCAAAAAACTTCCTGGCTAACCCATAGTCCTGTGCAACCCCACGCCCATTGAGATACAGCCATCCAAGACTTACTTGTGCTTGCGCATGACCCCCTTCAGCTAATGCACGCCACTCCTGCACTGCGACCGCATAGTTCCCAGCTTTGTACGCATCCAACCCGGACGAATAGTCGGCACAGATACCACTTGAAAGACAAGTCATCGACATCGCAAGAGCCATCGGGACTATTGCGCGCATGAGAAATCTCCTGCATAACGATCTCGCAAGAGAGACCAACGTTGTGCAAGCTCTGTTGGTGCGATAAGATGATTCGATGGATGCGGGGACACACTGCAGAAGCGAATACCCTGTCGCATGAAACCCCTACGATCGTATACCAACAGTATAAGCTTACCACGCGATCCTCAAAGCACCAGGCCATGGAGGCTCTGCGTCACCATGGGCCTGCTCATGCTGTCTGGGTGTGGGTTCTTACTGCACGGCGAAAAGCAGGACATCACGTTCGACTCAAAACCGCCCGGTGTGACGGTGACACTCGACAATGCCACGCAATTCACCACGCCCCACACCATCGCGTTGACCCGATCATCAAATCATCAGGCTCTCTTCAAGAAAGAAGGGTATGAAACGCAACGCATCTTCATCAGACACGAATTCCTTATCGGCCCTGCGATCGTCGGGAATATTCTTCCACTCTTTCCGGTCGGCTTGGCCATCGACGTGATGACAGGGGCCGCATGGGGGTTCGAGCGCGACTACCACGCTGTGGACATGACGAAATCAAGGGGGCGGCCTTGATAGCCCCCTCACGGTGGCCCCGCATAGGCTGGCTCGAGAGTTGCTGGCTTCTGATGGCCGGATTAGCCTCATTCAGCTGTGCCGGATCCCAGCCTTCCACTTTCCCGAGTACGCAGCCACTCGAAGCCAGCCAGGATCATCATGGCATTCAATTCAACACGATAGCCTCACCTCCTCTTCCAATAAAGCTCGCGCCTGGGTCGAAAATCGGTCTCCTCCACGAAGATCATGATGAGGCTGATCAATTTGTACGGGTTGCTCTCGAACACACCATCTTCTCGATCAAAGCGTCGATTCCGAGCCTGATCGTCGTGGAACGACGCAGCATAGGCGATATCGAGCGAGAGTTTCGCTTCCAGGCTAGTGGGAAGGTCAAGGATCAAGAACTAGCCAAGATCGGACATTTTTTAGGTTTGGACTACGTGGTGGTCTTCGATGCGCTGTACCAGGACTTGAACGAACTCTATGGCCTCCGAAACCAGATCGACACTTGGGAAGTGACGCTTCCGGTAAAGATCATTGCCGTGAACACAGCCGAGGTCAAACTCTTCTGCCTCGCGACTGCCAAGGCGAATGTAGGGAGACAGATGACTGCTGCGGAAGTACGACTACTGAATCAGAAAGCCCTCAGCATGGCAACCACGCTGGTCAACCAGTGCCTGTCCGCCTCATTGCAAAGCAGGCCCACGCAGTAGGAACCACTGCACCGCACCAATTCATAAAATCTGGTTCAAACACGCACAGATGTGTGTGGGCACTACAGTAGCGGTGCGAGTCGCACTGGGGAGAGAATCATCCTCTCCCCAGTGGTGCTCCATGCCGTAACTAATACCCGTAGTAATGACCGTAATATCGATAGTAGTGATGGCAATTCCGATATTGAGAGTACGAATACAGCAAATTGTTGCAGGTCCAGCCAGGTTGCCAACCGGCTGGTGCCTGCGTTTGCGGTGGCGGAGTGTTATTCTTAATGGCCTGTTGTAGGTAGGCATCGAGCGCAGCCGCATCACCAGGGTTGAACGGTTTCTCCAACACCCCCTTATTCAGCTGCTTCTGCATGGCCTCCATATCTTCCTTCTCTCCGGCCCAGAGCACCCCGGCCATCCCGATCGTCAACGCAAGTGCACAGCTGACAATCCCTAGCGCTGCGCGTCCCATACTCTCCTCCTTTCAACCAATCGGACCGAGTGAGACATTCGTAAGGATAATTGCATCCTGCCTGAGTCGTCGTTAAAACAAACCCGCCAAAGACCGCGTGAGACCCTGGGTTAATGCCGGTGCAGCTTCTTCATAGTCCAGATTCGCCTTATTGGCCGTGCTGACCACTCTTGTGCGATACTTCTTATGCTTCGTGACTTCAGAAGAGGTCTGTTGCTCTGTACCTCCGATACCTTGTTTCAAATTTTGCTGGTTGTCTTGCCGGACAATCACCCCTTCGGCTGCCTTCTCGACAACCTGGACGTCCGTCACCACCATAAAGAGCACATCCTTGACCAGCGCACCGGTCACAAGCTCGGCTCCAGCGAATGCCAATCCACCAGCAGCAGCCCCCATTCCAACCGCGCCGTAGGTCCCTCCGGCCAGCCCCCCAATCGCCGCTCCAGCCGCAGCCCCACCCACAGCGGACAGCAGTGGTCCACCATAGCCACCAGCCAAGGCCTGCTGTGCCGCAGTCGGATCAGTCTTGGCAACGCTCAGCACATTGGCCTGAAGCCGGTAGTGGGCTTCTTTCGGATCTTGGGTGACACGATAGCCCCGCTTGGCAATGGCGTCCTTAATTGGGGTGGCAATATCAAAATTGTCTTTGTCGGATGTATTCCGAACATCGATGTAAATCACCCTCTGCTCAGGGCCGACCGGGTCCAAGAAAATTGTCTCGCTCATCTTCGTTTGGACATCCAGATTCCGTTTGCTGATCATGGTCTGCGAGGCCGCGCAGCCGGCCAAGAACATCAGCCCTACCCCCGCCACGACCACGCGCCCCACGGCTGTTAATCTCAACCTTTTAGTTCTCTTCATCACATCCCTCCTTGAAGTGATAGCCCTATTGCCACGAACACCCACTCTAAGTCCTCACACTTGTGATCCTGGAGAAACCCACCCAGCCGGATGGGCTTCTCCATGGTCTTCTGGGTCTGAGCAGAGATTAAGCCTCTACTCAGACCGCACTGCCTAATTGACCGTACAGAAAGTCGGCGTACCGGCGGCAGATAGAGCCGGTGCCTGATCCAGCCACGCATTCACGGGCGTCACCGACACGTTACATTGTGCGTCCACCACAATATTGAAGACATGCCACCAGAGCTTAGAGCCTTCGCCAGCAGGCGGGGCAAAGACACTGGCATTTCCATTCTGGCTGAGTTCCACGCGACCTGGTGACTCTGTAATGCCCGGAGCCCCGGAATTCTGCGATCTACTGTAGTTGTGCACGGCATAGGTGTAGGTCCCTTGCATCAACTTGGTGATCGTCACGACCTCGGGACCGAAGCTGCTCTGATCATCGATGTCGAGCTGCGCAAAAGGCAGCTCGGTCAAGGAACCGAGCTCGCTGTTCCTGAAACTGATGCGATAGTGGTTGGGGACAAATAGATAAGAATCCAGATCATTGGGACTCGCACCCCAGGTCAACTTGATACTGAAACCGTCGGTGCTGGTAGTTGTGACAAGACATGGGTCTAGGACAATGTTCGTTGCCGCGAGGCCAGCGGTCGCTGTGTTAGTCAATTGGGTACCGGCAAGTGCGGTAATCGTGGCCTCGCCGTCCTTGCGGATCGGAATCTGAAACGAGCCGTCTGTGGTCGTATAGGCTCGTGAAGAACCTGAATAGGTTTTACCCTCGCTCTCGACAAGCGCATTGGGCACAGGCTGGCCCGAGGCATTTCTCACACAGCCGGTCACGACGATGGTCTCCGTCACAAGATCGGCATTCCAGTAGCCGAGCCGAGACACGGTGCCTTCGTAGTAGCGAATGGACGCATTCACGACGAGTGTCGCCTGGCCATCTTGTATCCAGCGCCCTGTCGAGCCGTCAAAATAGAAGAGCGGAATCGTCGCAGGCACATTACTAGATCGCGTGCTGACCGGGATACGGATGGTGGCGGTGCTCCCGGGGGTTAAACTGTACCGCACGTTGTTGCTGTCACGAACATCGATCAGCATTGCCCCGAAGCTCTCAATCTGAGTAATACTCCCACTGGCGGAAGCGGTGAAGTCTCCAGGCATATCACTCGTCGTAGTCGACACATTGATGGGTGTGACTGAAACCGCGACGTTAGCTGCCGGAGCCCCCGTGCTCGGAACGAGTCCGTTGGCTGGCAGTACGATTTGAGCCGAAGAGTTGGTATCAGTTATCGTACCTCCGGACGCAGTAGGTACGTTCTGGGTAAAGCCAACCCTCACAAGTTGTACGGTGAGCGGTGTGTTCTGTCCAGCCGTCACGCGGGAAATGCGAAAGCTCTCCGCAAACCCACTGGCATCCGCATGCACCACTGTTCGATCAGCCACTGGGACAGACAGGGTATAGCTGCCATCTGCTCCTGATGTCGTCCGCACCGTTCCAATCTCGATCGTCGCATTCGGAATGGCTCCGGTCCCGTCCGACGCAATCACTCGGCCTGTCACCGTGCCCGTTGAGACCGGAGTGGGAGGGGACACAGGGCTGCTATCGCCGCAAGCCGAAATAGTCATGAGACACAGGAGCGCAAGGATCGGGCGCCACACCGAGGATGCGTAGTTTGACCGAGACGGGACACCCGTCAACCAACACACAGCTCTCATCATGTCATTCTCCTTTTCGTGTGATCTGAAATGGTTGCAAATAGATTACTGCGCAATCGACACTCCACAGTGCAGAGACCATGCCAACGAGCCGGTCACGGCCACACGTGCCGAGAGACCGCAGGAAACAGGGTGAACGCTGGCGGAGAAAGAGTCGGCGGATACGGCCTAGTCCTGTCGATTGCCGGTACATACACTTATGCGTAGAGTTGGCTAGGCATTGGGCGGATGGCAGCGGAGCAGTCAAATATGATCGTCTCAGACCCTACGTTGGTATCTCTACAGATACATAACTGTATCTGAATGGATACGACGGACGCGGCAGAGGTTCATGGGCCTTGCTTGAATTGATCTGCAACTCCTGCAATCGCGGATGTGTGTGCGTAACGCCGATCTGAAGGAAGTCGTTCGTCTCACAAGAGGAATAGCGCGGAAGAGGTGTGACAGAACCTGAGGCTGAACCGTCATGAGTCCTGCGCCGAGCGAGACGCGAAAATAGCACTTGTAATTTTTCTTGGTACGTACGTATACAAGCGTATACAAGGAGGGCGTCACGATGTCAGGCTTTTCACGGAAGAGTTTAGGGCTGTTCTCTTGCCGGCAGATCTGTGGCGGGGCACGATGCATGATTTCTGTATACAGCCTTGCATGCCTCGTGCTTTTGACTACTTCATGTTCGTGGTGGGCAGTCCCTGCCAATATGCACAAGATAGGTGAATTTGGGGAAAAAGACTTTCTGAAGGTAGAGCGTGCTGGCTACAAAAATTCAAATACTCCACCGCGATCTTGCCTCGCCTTGTCAGGGGGGGGAATTCGATCCGCAGCCTACAGCATCGGCGTCTTGAAGGGATTGCATCTAAGTGGAAAACTGCCTGAGGTTGACATTATTTCGGCCGTGTCTGGTGGTTCCTATGCAGCAACCTGGTTATACGCACAGTACGATATAAAGGCAAGGGAGGGTAGTCCGAGAGATGCTGTGGCTGTATTGGATGATGTTCTTTCCGGAGATTCAATCAATAAGGTTGCAGAGAAGGCAAGAAACCTTGTCCTAAACCTATCGATGCTAGGGTTAGCCACAATTCAGGCCCCCAGCACCGATTCGGGCCTTCTCTCACTTATGAGTGGAGGGTTGGATTTGATTACGCTCGTTCCCCGGCTAATCCTCTACACTGGAGGAGTGATTTGGTCATATCATCCTCCAGGGAGCGAAGGCCATGAAACTGGCAGCGGATCTAATTATGAAAGAGCTCTTAGCAATGCATTCCATGTGGAGGACGGCAAAGAAACCGAAATTGAGTCCAACTACTTTGAATCTCTTTGGAACAGGTTACCTTTCAGTTCAGTTAGTGTAAGCACAGGGCCTCCCATTCGAACAGCCTCCAAGAAACTCCCCTATTTGATCGTTAACGCTACTATTGAAGGCGTCCGTTTGTCCGACGAAGATGTCCGTACGCCTAATCCTCGCCCAGAGGCCGAGCGTATAAGACTTGCCGACAGGATATTTGAGTTCACACCCTACGGAATGGGGTCGCCCAGTGCTGGTTACAGGGATTGGGCCACATTAAAGGACAAAGACCGAGCAGAAACCTATAGCTTCTCTAAAGTTGCGTCGATTTCAGGTGCAGCCATAGATAAACGTACAGATATATACCTAAATGCTTTAGGACGTGACCTCGGGTTAGGCTATACGATGCTCGCTCCAACCGACAAGGATGACCCGAAGAAATTCTTTTTTCAGAAAAAATTTATTGTGTTGACCGATGGCGGGAATGAAGAAAATCTAGGCGTCTATGGTCTCATTAAGAGAAACTGTGAAGAGATCATAGTGGTGGATGCTGAGTATGATGGAAGACCAGAAGGCGTCTTAAACTTCATTCCCTATATGATGGAGCGCGTTACTGGAAAAACGTTTGTGGGTTATGAGGATAGTTATCAGTTTGGAGCCTATGGGAAACTCAAGACAAATTTAGAGCACGAAGAGATGGTTCTACAGGTAGATGAGCTTGACCAAGTAACTATGTATGGAAAGAAAACATCCCATACACAGACCCTTGAGCCATGGAGTTGTTGGTCGGATCGGGTCAAAACTAAACGCACATTTAAGTGTGACGATGCTCAACCTAGGAAGGGGTGTGTTCGTAACAACGAAGACAATACTTGTGAGCCAATTCTGCAAAAACAGTTGCGAGTGACATATGTGAAGCTTTCTGCAGACAGGATGTTGCTCGACGCTGTTCCATCAAAGGAGAAGGCCAAAGAGGTTTATGGGAATTTTGTCACGGACTTTTATAAAAGCTCAGATAAGAATTTTCCTCATTATTCAACAGCTCAGCTCGGATGGAACAAGCAGGCATTTCTCGCAATAGCTGAACTGGGATGTAGAGCCGTAAGGCTGGAGTATGATAAGAAAAATTTGAATTCAAGTGAGAAGGCATGCATTGAGACAAAGAGAGCAACAGGGGCTGGGGACAGCAAGTAGGGAATACTGTACGCTCTACGTCAATTTCGGCTAATTCTGGTCAGGTCACACGTATGAATCTGTCTGATCCGTACTCGCGATAGTTGCGAGAGCCTCATGGATGCTCACCTTAGCTTCTCCACGGTGCATGGAATCGGACCCGTATTTTCCTATGAAGTGCAACAGATCCCCTGATCCCCTTGTGTTATCTGTCTCTTGCACTTCTATGGTTTCACGCCTATCGTTTTAAGCGTGGCCCTGAAAATCGATGAGGTCATTGGCTCGACAAAAAACGACCGGAAGGTGCGGTGGACCATCTCGGTATGGCGCTGATGATCGGCATGGAATAGTTCGGCTGCCTTCTTGTGATCTTCTGCGCCATATCCCATTCGAACAGCACAACGCTCCAATTCCTCTTCCTCGGCAGGAAGCAAATGGGTTTGGAGATCGTGGACCATTCGCAGCTTAGGTTCGACGTCGCGCAAAAACAGATACGCCTCGGTCAACGCATCTGCCGCCCGCTTCATTATTTCCGGGCTTATTTCCACGGTTGTTTCACAAGAGCGGCGGCTTCATGCAATGCTTCCGAGAGCGAGGCGCCAGAGGACGCGTGGAGGCCTGTGTGACTGTGCCTGTGGTGTGGGTATGCTGACCCGTTTACCATCGACGAAATTGCACAGGCCTATGCGAGTGCCTTCAGCGAAATCATTGAAGATTATCCGGACGATCCTCGCGGGCACTCGGCACTTGCGCTAGAGCATTTTTGATTTAAGTGCATACAGTCTGTAGCATGTCCGCCCTGGTACTCTTAGGAGGAAAAGGGAGGGAGGCCTATTCACAAGATCTACGGGATCGGGTGTTGCGAGCATTGGAACGTGGGGAGCGTCCGACAGCCATTGCCGACCGATTTGAAGTCAGCCGGGGTTGGGTGTATCAGGTGCGGAACCGGCTCACGCAGACGGGAGGGCGTAGCAGTCTGCAGATTGGGGGCCACCGGCGGTCTCGGTTGGCGGGGATGGAGCCGACGCTCCGGGCCTGGCTGAAAGAAACCGGCGATCTGACGCTCGCGGAGCTGTGCACGCGGCTGGCGGCACACGGAATCGCGATCAACGTGCCCGCGTTGTGGCATCAACTCAATACATGGCAGCTCACCTCTTGAGTTCTAACTCCAAGTGTGGATTCGACCACGAGCCCTTGAATGTCAGACTGATACGGCGCGAGTGCCTCGATCACCAGCGCCAGTTCATTTGACACGCGCTGCTGAGAGACGACCTGGTCTTGCTCATTGAGTACCACCACCGTGTTATTCGCGCGCGAATTAAGACCCCCGTACAATTTCATGATGTGCTCCTCCTTGTTGGTCGGGTGAATGTTCGAACGCTCCGAACACCAACCCTACCCGTTATATCGAGGAGCCTTCTAGATGATTATCAGATCTTGTTTTGTGCAGCACTGACTTTGTGTGGATTCACGATGCGACTGATCGTCGAATCATGCAAGCCCACGGCTCGGCCGATCTCGGACAGTCTGACCTGGTATGGCCCAGCAACCTTCCTGTTAGAGTCTGTTCATAATCTTTTGAGGATGTTTTGATAATGTTCTCCTTTTCACCGC